>NZ_RAWF01000111.1:0-30586 GCF_003612075.1 Corallococcus sp. CA041A | reverse complement strand
GCCCGCTCCAGCTTCCGCATGTCGTATGCTGTCAGCCCCAGCTCGGCAGGGCTCCTTGCCGGTCGCATGCTCCAGAAACTGCGCATGCGACCCGGATTTGTCTCGGAACTTCTGGCGACCTACTTAGGGCTAAAGATCGTCGGTTCAGCAGCGCGCCGGGAGCGTTACGACCACGCGGGCCTCGCGGCGAACCAGCAACAAGACCAGGATGAGGCCCGCTCCAGCCATCGCCGCCCCGGCCAGGGCCACGGCCGGATAGCCGAGGTTGAGGCCGATGACCGCCCCACCGAGGGCCGCGCCGATGGCGTTGCCCAGGTTGAAGGCCCCGATGTTCATGGCAGAAGCTAGGTTCGGTGCGTCGCTGGCGGCGGTCATCACCCGCATCTGCAGCGGCGGCACCAGGGCAAAGCTCGCCACGCCCCAGAGGAAAATCACCACGGCTGCGGGCGCCTGCCACTGCATGACCCCAGCGAATACAACCAACAGAGTGGAGAGGCCTGCCAGGGTGACAATCAAGGTCCGGTCCACCGACCTGTCGGCGAAGCGGCCCCCCAGCCAGTTGCCGATCGTCAACCCCAGCCCATAGGTCACCAGCATGGCGGTGACGAAGCCGGTCGAGGCCAGGGTCTGCTCCTTCAGAATCGGAGCGATGTAGGTGAAGACGGTGAACATGGAGCTGGAGCCGATAACGGTCAGAGCCAGGGCGGCCAGCACAGGTCCGCGTCGGAGCACCGCCAATTCGGCCTTCATGGCGCCGCTGTCGTCGGCAGAAGGCTCGACCCGGCCGTACGGCAGGGTCAAGCGAAGCGCGATCATCGCCAGGGCGCCCAGACCTGCGATGCCCCAGAAGGAGGCGCGCCAGCCCAGGGTCTCGCCCGCCCAGGAGGCCAGGGGAACGCCGGTGATGTTGGCGACGGTCAGTCCCATGAACATGGCCGCGACAGCGCCCGCACGCCTGTTCGGCGCGACCACGCTGGCCGCGACGATGGCGCCCACGCCAAAGAAGGCGCCGTGGTTGAACGACGTCACCACCCGCGCCGCCATCAAGGTCCAGTACTCCGGCGCGAGCGCCGACAGCAGATTGCCCAGGGTGAAGATGCCCATCAGGCCGACCAGTAGGGTCCGGCGTGGCACGCGGCCGGTCGACAAGGTCATCACCGGCGCGCCGAGCAGCACCCCGAAGGCGTAGGCGCTGACCAGCAGGCCCGCCGCCGGGATGGAGACGCCGAGGTCTCCTGCGATCACAGGCAGCATGCCCATCGGCGCGAACTCCGTGACCCCAATGCCGAAGGCGCCGACCGCCAGAGCGAGAAGAGGAGGGTTGGGCTTCATCCGCGGGAACCTTTCTCTGCCCCCGCGGCGACTGTGCGCGACGGGGTGCGTTGTTCTGAGCGCGCAAAGATGGCCGGGCGGTCGCGCGCGCGTTAGAGCTCTTCGAAGCCAAGGATTCTTGAGATGAACGCAAAGGTGCAGCTGGGCGGCGAGGATCGGGCGCGTGAGATGGCCGTCTTTTCGGCCGTGGCGGCGACCGGCAGCTTCTCGGCGGCCGGGCGTGAGCTGGGCCTGTCCCCGTCGGCCGTCAGCCGGACCCTCGACCGCATCGAGGCGCGTCTGGGGGTACGCCTGATGATCCGCACGACCCGGGCCCTGACCCTGACGCCCGAGGGGCAAGCCTATCTGGGCGCGGCACGGCGCATCCTGGCGGAGCTGGACGACGCGGAGCAGGCCATCGCGGATCTGGGCGCGCCGCGCGGGCGGCTGAGGGTGAGCGCCGCCCTCTCGCATGGGCGCCTGTGCGTGGTCCCCCTGTTGGGCGACTTCACGGCGCGATACCCCCACATCCTGGTGGACATCAACCTGACGGACAGCGTGGTCGACATCGCAGCAGGTCAGGCGGACGTCGCCATTCGCTTCGGCCCGCTCGCGGACAGCGGTTTGACCGCGCGCAAGCTCGGCGAGAAAGGGCGCGTGATCGTGGCTTCACCCGACTACCTGAACCGGCGCGGGACGCCGATGGTTCCAGAAGACCTGCACCACCATAACTGCCTGAACTTCAATTTTCGTCGGGCCGAAGCGGTCTGGCCCTTCGTGCGCGACGGGCATGAATACAGTCTGTCATTGAAGGGCTGTATCGAAGCCAATAACGGAGAGACCCTGGGCCAGCTGGCTGCTACCGGCGTGGGGGTGACGCGCGTCGGCGCATTCAGCGTCGCGGAAGAGCTCCGCTCCGGCCAACTGGTTCCTCTGCTGGAGCGCTACAATCCGGGCGACACGGAGAACATCCACGCCGTCTTTGTCGGTGGCGCCAACCTGCCGGCGCGAGTCAGGGTGTTCGTCGACTACCTGGCCGAGGCATTGCAGTGAGTCGCGAGGAGGAGCCCCTGCTCCCTCTTCCCGCCCTGTGAAAAACCAGGACGGGCCTTCGCCCGAGATCCGTAGTGCGGGCGGAAAGTCACTGACAGCCATGATCTCCATTCGTTCCATCGCGCTCTCCTGTGTGGTCGTGCTCGGCTTCTTCGCTGCCTGCAGTGACGATCCCTCCAATCCCCCCGGCGGGACGCCCGACGCGTCCGTTCCCGATGCGTCCGTGCCGGACCCCGATGCGTCCGTGCCGGACGCGTCCGTGGAGATGTGCACTGAAGCCGGCACCACGCAGTGCGGAGACACGTGCGTCAACACTGACAGTGACTCCGCCCACTGCGGAGGGTGCGACCAGGCCTGCATGACCACCGAGGCCTGTGAGGCCGGTGTCTGCGTCGCGGTCTGTCGGATCGACGGCCAGCAGGTCGCGGCCGGAGCGGTGAACCCGGCGAACGCATGCGAGCAGTGCGTGCCCGCGACGTCCGCGACCTCGTGGACCCCGCTCGCGGACGGAGCGGCATGCGGCTCGGGCCAGATCTGCTCGGCAGGCGCGTGCAGCCCGAAGTGCCTGATCGACGACACGTTCTACTCCGAGGGTACGCCGAACCCCGCGAATGCCTGTGAGGTCTGTGCACCCGCGACGTCGACGACGACGTGGTCGCCGCGCGCGAGCGTCCCGCTGCTGGTCGGCGGCAGCGACATCGCAGCGCAGGGCTGGTCGACGGTCGCGCAGACGCCGAACACACTCACGTACGGCGAGGACTACGTCCGCCTCGCGACGTCGACGAACAGCGGCGGCCGAACGAGCGGGCAGTTGCTCATCACGCGGGCGAACGCGTTCGACGCAACGAAGCCGTTCAAGCTCCGAGTGACGATGCAGGTCGAGTCGGCGAACAACCACAACCAGCTCGACAGCGGCGCGGCCATCCTGGGCAGCTTCACCTCGCCGTTCGGCAACTCCACGGATCGCTCGCAGATGATCTACCTGGACAATGCGGCGATTGGCTGGGCGGATGACACGCAGTCCGCGGCGTTCTCCGTGACCGATGGCGCGTACCATGTCTACGAGCTCGCGGTGGATGCCGCGAAGGTCGCCACGGTGAGCGTCGATGGCGTCGCGAAGCTCACGCGGAACAACTTCTCGGCGACCGGTACCATCGCCCTCGGAGACCAGACCAACGATCCGAACGTTGACGGCGTGGTGCGGATCAAGTCGGTCGAGCGGCTCTGCCAGTGAGGCTCTCCCCTGTCCCCATTCATGTGAATGGGGACAGGGTCAGGTGTGGGCCATGACCGGGAACCGGTGGGCCTCTTGTGAGGGATGGAAGTTGCGCACGAACAGGTCGGCTTCCATGTCCTCACCGGCCGTCACGGCCTCCGGCCAGTAGCGCTCCGGAGTGAACCCGAAGCGGATGGACCGGATGGGCCGGTCAATCAACCGGGGGATCCAGGCTCGCAGGTCGAAGGGCTCGCGGGCGAAGACGTCGTCGAGGTACAGCGTCTCGCCTTCGACTCCCGCGAACGCCCAGGCGTCCGTTCCCAACTGGCGCAGGGGCCTCGCGAAGCCATTGGCCACGGGCCAGCTCGCCACCGTCGCGTAGCCTCGCGCGCCGAAGCGTTCCGTTGAGGGACGCCCTTCGCTGGAGAGCGTGGCGAGGCCAGCGCGCACTTCCGCGTCATCCAGATTGAGCGTGGGCGCGGGTGGGCCAGCCGGCACGGCATCGCACGGGGTGGCGAACAACGTCTGCAGTTGAGGCTGGAACCCGAAGCGCGGGTAGAACTGGCGCACCTTGGGGTTGGCGAAGAGCAGCACGGGCGCATCCCCACACGCGTCCAGCGCGGCGTTCATGACCACGCGCGCAAGTCCCCGGCCACGATGCGACGGCAAACACCCCACGGCTCCCAGCTGATGGGCCAGCACCTCGCGCCCTTCCAACAGCAGGCGCATCCGCATCACGGAGGTGTTGGCCACCACGCGGCCGTCCTCAATCAGCGCGAACGCACGATAGTCGTCGTTCCACTCTCCCCATGCACGCCAACGGCGGAAGTCCGCGCGGCGGAACACCTGGGGCACGTAGTCACAGAACAGCTCCTGCAATCCGGTATCGACCTGCCTGATTTCGGTGACCGCAGCGGCTTCCATCACACGCCCCCACTCAGCTTGAAAACTCAATCAGGTTCATGGCGGAGCGGCGTACTGAACTCGCACAGCCCCAGGCCCCAGATGAGCATGAATGACAGGTGCACGCTGGGGTGGAACGGCAGGTAGTGCACCAGGGCCAGAACGTGGAAGCCCACGAAGGACAGCAGGGCTCCCGTGGCCGGAATCGAACCCGCCCGGTGCCTTCGCACCAGCGCCCTCGCCAGCAGGAAGTGCATCGTCGCCAGCAGCACCAAGCCCACGAGCCCCGTCTCCGCCCAGGCCGTCAGCCAGAGGTTGTGTGAGTCCGTGGCCAGCAGGTCCGTGATACCCGTCTCCGCCTGCGTCGCCAGGGCCGCGGGCTTGTGATTGCCGAAGCCCACGCCCACCCAGGTGTGCTCTCGCACCAACCTCCAGCCCACCGACATCGCCAGCGAGCGCTCTCCGCTGCCGAAGAGGTTGTCCACCGCCTTGCCGAACCGCTCCCGCCACGCGGGCGTCAGCAGCACCACGGCCACCAGCGCCACCGCCACGCCCAGCCCGGCCTTCCGCGCCGTCCCTCGCAACAACAGCAGCAGCGACAGCACGCACACGCCCAGCGCCGCTCCCAACGCCGCTCTCGCGAACGCGCCGTAGATGGACAGCAGCAGCCCCAGCACCATCACGCCGGCCAGCACCCGCCTCCGCGTCACCTTCGACCGGCCAATCACCGCCAGCGCCGGGCCCAGCACCGCGATGGCTCCGTGCGCGAACCGCAGCCGGTGGAAGAAGAAGCCTCCCGCCGCGTACCTCGGGTTCTCCTCCGTCCCGAAGTTCTCGTGCAGGCGCGATAGGTTCAGCTTCAGGAACTTCGGCGGCTCCCAGGGCCACTGCACCCGGTGCTGGAAGAAGCCCAGCGCCGCCGCCAACAACCAGCCTCCCGCGACGAGGCTCCCCAGCAGCAACCACGGCACTCCCATCGTCCCGATGCACGCGACCGCGGCTCCCGCCACCGTGTCCAGCGCCTGGCCGTACCTTGCGCCCCGGGGCCACTTCGTCGCGGCTCCCGTCAACAGCGCCACCGCTGGGGACAAAAGCTGCCAGACGCTCAGGGCGACGCTCGCCAGCACGAACGCCCTTACGTCTTTCTCCAGGCGCAGCCGCTTCGTTGCCGCCAGCGCCAGGGCCAGCGCCGTAGCCAGGATGGCTCCGGCCTGGAGCACTGCCTCCGCCAGCACCAGCCCTACCGCGTAGAGCCCCAACACCGCGGCGACCGCCGTCTTCCAGCGCCCTGACTCGACCGTCTTCGTATCCGTGCCCATGCCGTGCGCCTCGAACTCGCGAGGCCGGTGGACCCTATCCCACCTCGTGCGCCCCTGCCCTTCCGGAGTGGACCCGGAATCCCCGGCGATGGACGCCGTCACTCCTTTTCACGCGCTTGACGTTGGCGCTCCGGACGGGCACGCGTTACCCAGGGTCCTTTCCCGGGTCCCCCCTTCCGACATGCGCACCACCCATCGACCGTTCACCACTTTGGCTCTGGCACTGTCCCTCTTCGTGGCCGCGCTGGAGATGACCGTCGTCTCCACCGCCATGCCCACGGTGGTCAGCGACCTGGGCGGCATCCAGCACTACGCTTGGGTCTTCACCGCGTACATGCTGTCGTCCACCATCACCGTCCCCATCTACGGGAAGCTCGCCGACCTCTACGGCCGCAAGCCCATCGTCCTCTTCGGCTCCACCCTGTTCCTGCTGGCGTCCCTGGCGTGCGGGTTCTCCACGTCGATGAACATGCTCATCGCGTTCCGCGTCCTCCAGGGCCTGGGCGCCGGCGCCATGCAGCCCATCGCGCTCACCATCATCGGGGACATCTACACGCTGGAGCAGCGCGGGAAGGTCCAGGGCGCGTTCAGCGCCGTGTGGGGCATCGCGGGCCTCGCCGGCCCTCTCACCGGCGGCCTCATCGTGAAGTACCTCACGTGGCACTGGATCTTCTTCATCAACATCCCCATCGGCATCGCATCCATGGTGCTGCTCGTCATGTTCTTCCACGAGCAACTCAAGCCCAAGGTGCGTGCCCGGCTCGACTACGCGGGCGCGGCGCTGCTGTCCTCGGGCGTCGTGGCGCTGCTGTTCGGGGTGCAGGGCTCCGGGGCGACACTGCTCGCCCTGCCCCTGGCCGCCGTGCTCCTCACCGCGTTCGTGTTCGTGGAGCTTCGCGCCGCCGAGCCCATCATCCCGATGAGCATCTTCAAGATTCCCACCATCGCCATCTCCAACCTGGCCGGCGCCCTCTTCTCCGCCGCCCAGTTCGGCGCGACCACCTACGTGCCCCTGTACGTGCAGGGCGTGCTCGGTGGCTCCGCCACGATGGCGGGCGGGATGATCACCCCCATGATCGTCGGCTGGCCGCTGGCGAGCCTCATCGGCGGCAGGCTCATGGTCCGCACTGGATTCCGGCCGCTCATCGTCGGCGGGCTGGGGCTGGCCTCCATTGGCACCGTGCTGATGGCGCTGCTGCTCAAGCCCGGGGCTTCGATGCTTGTGCCGCAGATCGCAATGGGGTTGTTTGGCATTGGCCTGGGCTTCGCGGCGATGTCCACGATGGTCGCTGTCCAGACCACCGTGGGCTGGGAGCTGCGCGGTGTGGCCACCGCGAGCAGCATGTTCTTCCGCACCATCGGCGGGTCGCTGGGCGTGGGCATCATGGGCGGCGTGCTGGTGTCACAGCTCATGAAGGACCCCAACGTCCCCGTCAGCGCGGCCACGGAGCTGCTCGGCCCCGAGCATGGACGCAGCCTCGCTCCCGCCATCCTGGAGACGCTCGGCGACGCGCTGAGCACGGGCCTGTCCATCAACTTCTGGATCATGTGCGCGGCGATGATCGCCGCGTTCACCGCGGGCCTGTTCTTTCCCAAGGTGAAGCGCGTCACCACGCCGGTGAACGTGTCCGACGTCACCGCTTCCCACTGACACCGGTGTTCTTCGAGGCCGCCGGGTTCCAGGAGCTGGGGCTCGCTGGAACCCGGCGGCACGTCATGCGTCTGGCCTTGCGCTGACGCTCACCGGCCTTGTCACTCCGCGCTGGCGCTCAGCGGCGTGCAGGTCACGTTGGCGGACACGGCCCACAACGCGTCACCCCAGACGCCGGAGAACCCCCGGAAGTAGATCCTGTTGCCCACGCGCGTGAACTCCTCGGGTCCCTCGGCCCCGGGGCTCGAGGTGGTGACGCGCCCCGTGCCCGCCGCCGTGCCATTCGTGACCTGCGGCATGAGTCCCAGGCCGCCGTCCCACGAGCTGAAGAGCAGCGTGCCAGAGCCCGTGTCGAAGAGGGGCGAACTGCTCTCGTCGGACGTGGTGAGCCCCTGGCTGACCTGCCGCGTCCCTCCCGCAGTGCCGTCCGTCACCCACAGCCCGACCTGGCGAGGCGCGGGGCCCGGCGAGCTGATCGCCACGGACAGGTAGAGCTTGCCCCCGGCCTCCCGCGAGTCCTGCACGTAGGGCGTGTTGTCCTGCTGGCCAGGATAGGGATTGGGCAGCGTCGTCACCAGGGTCTTCCCGCCTCCGGAGAGCGACAGGCGGTTCAGCTTCAACCGCTCGCCATCGTCGGCGAGCGTGGACAGGTAGACGTAGGAGCCCAGCGCCCCCAGCAGCCGCGCCTGCTTGCCGAAGGTGTCCAGGCGCACCGTGCCCGCCGCCGTTCCATCCGTCCGCCACACCTCCGTCCCGGCGGAGTCGTCCAGCGTGAACAACCCGTTGCCGTTCGCGAGCCGGCGCGTCGCCGTCACGAAGGGGGCCCCCGCGTCCACGCGCTTGACGAGCCGGGTGCCCGCCGCCGTGCCGTCCGTCCGCCACAGGCGCGTGCCGTGGGTCGCGTCCTGGAGGAAGAACAACAGCGCGTCATTCGTCCGTACCGTGGAGCTGGACAGGGACGCCCCCGAGCCGAAGTCCACCACCCGGTACGTCCCCGCCTCCGTCCCGTCCGACCGCCACAGCTCCACCGCGCTCTCCTCCCTGCGGAAGAAGGTCAGCACGCCCCCCAGGTCGGTGAGGTTCGAGAGAATGGAGTTCGCGCTGCCCGGTACGATGTCCTTCACGAGCCTCGTTCCCGCCGCCGTCCCGTCGCTCACCCACAACTCGAAGCCCGTGGCCGGGTCACTCATCTTGAAGAAGACTCGCGAGCCCACGGCCGTGAGCGACGAGAAGTCCCGGTAGTTCAAGCCCGCGAAGGGGAACTCCTTCACCGGAACGGTGCCCACCCCGGTGCCGTCACTGCGCCACAGCCCAGCCGTCCCCTGGTAGGGATCCACGGTGAAGTACAGCGTGCCCGCCACGTTCGTCAGCCAATCGGGAATGGGCCGGGATGGCGAAGGCAACGGCGCACCCGGCGGGAGGAGGTCCTTCACCTTGAAGGCCGCCATGGCGGGTGTGCACGCCTGCGCCTGGACCTGCTGCTCCTGGGCCACGGGCGGCTCCATGTCCCGCGCTCCACCACAGCCCACGAACGACAACCCTGCAAGGATCCACCCGAATCGCATACGCATTGCCCAACTCCTTGTCAGACCGAAGCAAGGGACGGTGGGACACCTGGAGATGGCTGCCAATGTGGTCCAGCGGTGTCAGGGCTTGCGGTAAACATGACGCGCACGCGAAGGCCCCTCCGCTGTCGGGAAACCGACGCGCCCGACTTTTCCCATCACAGACATTGCATATCGTGGGCCAGATGGAGTCCCATCCCTCCCCGGGGGATGCACGGCCTACACCTCGGGAGATGAAAGATGGCGGGTCCGCTGAGTGATGAGGAGCTTGGAAAGATCGACGCCTACTGGCGCGCGGCGAACTACCTGTCCGTCGGGCAGATCTACCTCAAGGACAACCCGCTGCTGGAGCGGTCCCTCTCCCGCGAGGACATCAAGCCCCGGCTGCTCGGGCACTTCGGCACCACGCCCGGCCTCAACTTCATCTACGTCCACCTGAACCGCATCATCCGGAACCACCGGGCCAACATGATGTATCTCATTGGCCCCGGCCACGGCGCTCCGGGCATCATCGCCAACACGTTCCTCGAAGGCTCCTACACGGAGCTGTATCCCAACATCGAGCGCAACCGCGACGGCATGAAGCGCCTGTTCCGCCAGTTCTCCTGGCCCTACGGCGTCCCCAGCCACGACGCGCCGGAGGTCCCCGGCTCCATCAGCGAAGGCGGCGAGCTGGGCTACTCGCTGCTCCACGCGTACGGCGCAGTGCTGGACAACCCGGACCTCATCGTCCCGTGCGTCGTCGGCGACGGCGAGGCGGAGACGGGCGCGCTCGCCGCGAGCTGGCACTCCAACAAGTTCATCAACCCCATCACCGACGGCGCGGTGCTGCCCATCCTGCACCTCAACGGGTACAAGATCGCCAACCCCACGGTGCTCGCCCGCATTGACGCGGACGAACTGGAGGCCCTCTTCAAGGGCTACGGCTACACGCCCTACTTCCTGGAGGGCGACGACCCCAAGGACATGCACCAGCGGATGGCGCAGGTGCTGGACACCCTCTACGCCGAAATCACACGCATCCAGCGCCACGCCCGCGAGAAGAACGACCCCACCCGCCCGCGCTGGCCGATGCTCGTGCTGCGCACCCCCAAGGGGTGGACCGGCCCGAAGGTCGTGGATGGCAAGCCCGTGGAGGGCACCTGGCGCGCCCACCAGGTCCCGCTGGAGGAGGTGCGCGACAACCCCGAGCACCTGAAGATTTTGGAAGCGTGGCTCCACAGCTACCGGCCCCGCGAGCTGTTCGACGCGAATGGCACCTTCCGCGAGGAGTTGGCGGACATCGCTCCCAAGGGCCGGCTGCGCATGGGCGTCAACGTGCACTCGAACGGCGGCCAGCTGTTGGTGCCGTTGGTGCTGCCGGCCTTTCGCGACTACGCGGTCGACCCGGGCGTCCCGGGTTCCAAGCAGGTCAGCGCCACCAAGGTGCTGGGCGGCTACCTGCGGGATGTGATGCGCCACAACCTGGCGGCGAAGAACTTCCGCATGTTCGCCCCGGACGAGAACGCGTCCAACCGGCTCCAGGACGTCTACGCCGTCAGCGGCAAGAGCTGGGACGCGAAGCAGGAGCCCACGGACGAGAACCTCTCCGTGGACGGCCGCGTGATGGAGGTCCTGAGCGAGCACCTCTGCCAGGGCTGGCTGGAGGGGTACCTGCTCACCGGACGCCACGGCTTCTTCTCCTGCTACGAGGCGTTCATCCACATCATCGATTCGATGTTCAACCAGCACGCCAAGTGGATCAAGAGCGCCAGGGAGCTGCCGTGGCGCAAGCCCATCGCGTCGCTGAACTACCTGCTCAGCTCGCACGTGTGGCGGCAGGACCACAATGGGTTCTCCCACCAGGACCCGGGCTTCATCGACCACGTGGCCAACAAGAAGGCGGACACGGTGCGCATCTACCTGCCGCCGGACGCGAACACGCTCTTGTCGGTGGCGGACCACTGCCTGCGCTCGAAGAACTACGTGAACCTCATCATCGCGGGGAAGCAGCTCTCGCCGGTGTGGTTGGACATGGCGAGTGCGGTGCGCCACTGCTCGGCGGGCATTGGCGCGTGGGACTGGGCTGGCAATGACGATGGCGACCCGGACGTGGTGATGGCCTGCGCGGGCGACGTGCCCACCATGGAGACGCTGGCCGCGGTGACGCTGCTGCGCGAGTGGGCTCCGGAGCTCAAGGTGCGCGTGATCAACGTGGTGGATGTCTTCACGCTCGCGCCCGTGCACGTCCATCCTCACGGGCTCAACGAGGAGGACTTCAACCGCCTGTTCACCACGGACAAGCCCGTGGTGTTCGCGTTCCACGGCTACCCCACGCTCGTGCACAAGCTCACGTACAACCGGGCCAACCACGGCAACATCCACGTGCACGGGTACAAGGAAGAGGGCACCACGACGACGCCGTTCGACATGACGGTGCTCAACGACATGGACCGCTTCACGCTGGCGTTGGATGCCATCCGGCACTCGAAGGCCGCGCGGCACCGGCGGGACGACGCGGAGCAGCGCTTCTCCGAGGTGCGCCAGCGCCACAAGCTCTACGTGTCGGAGCACGGCGAGGACATGCCCGAGGTGGCCGACTGGAAATGGACCGCGCGATGAGTGATTCAGGCGCGGTGCTGGTCATCAACAGCGGCTCGTCGTCGCTGAAGTTCGGCCTCTACGATGAGCAGGGTGGCCAGGAGGCGGTGCGGTTCAAGGGCAGCGCGACCCACATTGGCGCGGAGCAGGGCCGGCTGGTCGTGAAGGACGGCGCGGGGAAGCAGGTGCGCGCGGTGGACGTGCGGAATCCGTCACAGGAGGACGCGTTCCGCGAGGCCGTGCGGCACCTGGAGGAGCTGGGCGCAGAGCGGCCCCGCGCCATCGGGCACCGCGTGGTGCATGGCGGTCCCCACCTGCGCGAGCACCAGGCCCTGACGCCGGAGGTGATGAAGGCGCTGGAGGAGGCGACGCACTTCGCGCCGCTGCACATCCCTCCGGCGCTGCGGCTCATCCGGGCCACCGAGCGGCAGTACCCGGGCGTGCCGCAGTTCGTCTGCTTCGACACGGCCTTTCACGCCACGCTGCCGGAGGTCGCCTCGACGCTCCCCCTGCCCCGCTCCGTGAGGGACCAGGGCGTGCAGAGGTACGGCTTCCATGGCCTGTCGTATGAGTCCATCGTGGCGAGGCTGCTGCCCCACATCAACGAACGCACCGTGGTGGCGCACCTGGGCAATGGCGCGAGCCTCGTGGCGCTCGAGTGGGGACGCTCCGTCGACACGTCCATGGGCTTCACGCCCACCGGCGGCATCCCCAGCGGAACGCGCACGGGCGACCTGGATCCCGGCGTCCTGCTATTCCTGATGCGCACGGGTGGAATGGACGCGGACGCGCTGGAGTTGCTGGTGAACCACGACGCCGGGCTCCGGGGGCTGTCGGAGGGGACCAGCGACATGCAGGCCCTGACGCGCGACGCGGCGGCGGGCAACGCGGCGGCGGCACTGGCGGTGGACGTCTTCACGCGCGGCATCGCGAAGACGGTGGGCGCCTATGCGACGGTGCTCGGCGGGCTGGACATGCTCGTCTTCACCGGCGGCATCGGGGAGAACAGCGCGCGGATCCGCGAGGGTGTGTGCGAGAGACTGGGCCACCTGGGCATCCAGCTCGATGCGCGGCGGAACGAGGCGGGCGAGGGGCTCATCACAGCCAAGGGCTCCCGGTGTCCGGTCTGCGTGCTGCCCAGCGATGAGGAGAGACAACTCGCCCACCACACGCGCCGGCTGCTTCGCGGGTGAGGCCCCCTACGCCTGCCGCGTCACGCTTCGGCGCGGCAGGTGCAGCAAGCCTTCGCGGCGCAACCACAGGGCCGCCGCGACGATGGTCAGCAGTGTCGTGGGCATCCAGGCCGCCACGGCGGGCGCCAGACGCTCGGTGAGCACCAGCGTGCGGGACACCACCATCAGGCCCCACATCGCCACGGCGATGAGCAGCCCCTCCACCACCGCCGCCGTCAGGTGCCCGCGCCGGTTCGTCCGCAGCGCCAGGCCCACCGCGAGCAACGCCGCGGGCAGCCCCGCCAGCGGATACGCGAAGCGGTTGTGCCACGCGAGCTGGAAGGCCTTCGTCGCGAGCCCCACCTCCGCTCGCGCGACAATCTGTTCGCCCAACTCACCCAGGCGCATCTGCTCCGGACGGCCCGGCCGGATGCGGAAGGTCGTCGCGCCCACGCCCAGCTCGTACTCCGCGGTGGGCTGCTGCGTCACGGACGTGCGCCCGTCCTCCGTGAACGTGCGCTCCACCACGTCCGTCAACTCCCAGCGCGTGCCCTCCACCGGGCGCATCCGCCCCGCGTCCACTCGGCGGCGCAGTTTGAACTCCGGCGTCAGCGTGAAGATGGAGACGTTCTCGAAGCCCTCCTGCGGATTGCCGCCTCGCAGGAAGAAGATGGCGTCCCCCCGCCGGAACCACTGCTTCGGCGTGTAATACATCCGCCAGTCGCCCCAGCGGTTGAAGCGCTGCGTGGTGATTTCATCCACGCGCCGGCCTGCCCTCGCGGCCACCGTCTCGTCGAACGCCACCAGCCCCACGCACGCCACCAGCGCGCACACGCCCACCGGCAGGTACAGCGCCGCCGGCCCGAAGGTGAGCGAGCGCAGCGCCGTCACTTCGCCCTTCTTGCGCAGCGCCGACACCGTGGTGCCCGCCGCGAGCAGCAGCGCCGCCGGCCCCAGCTGCTGCACCGTCACCAGCGCCTTGTAGCCATAGAGCTTGAGCACATCCAGCACCCAGCCCTCGCCACCGTAGGCCTTCGCGCGGTCCACGAAGTCCACCACCAGGAACACCGCCACCACGCCCGCCAGGATGCCCAGCGTGTAGCGCACGTACGCGCCCACCACGTACCGGAAGAGGGTGCCCTTCATCGCACCGTCCCCGAACGCGTCACGCGATACAGCGCGAACGCCCCCACCACCATGAAGAGCACGTTCGCCAGCTGCCCCGCGACGAACACCGGCATCTGGCCCTTCTGCCCCATCTGCTCGAAGGCGCGGCTCAGGAGGTAATAGAGGACATAGCCGCCCAGCGTCAGCAGGTAGCCCCACGCGCGGCCCGCCTGCCTGCGGCCAATCGCGAGCGGCGTGCCCAGCAGCGCGAACGCCACCGGCGCCACCGCGTTGCCCATCCGGCTGTGCAGCGCCATCAGGAAGGGGCGCGCATCCTCGCGCCGCTCCTCCGCGTCCTTCGCCGCCGCCAGCAGCTCCACCGGCGTCAGCTCCTCCTTCGGCGAGCGGAACCGGTTGCGCCGCGACAGCGACCCGCCCAGCCCCACGTTGATCTCCGCCTTCTCGAACGCGACGACGCTCGCGTCCACCGAGGAGCGGTTGGCGCGGTGCACCTCGCCTTCCCTCAATTCAATCCGCAGCGCCTCGCCCCGCTCGGACGTGCCCACGCTGCCCTTGTGCGCCAGCACCAGCAACGGCGAGCTGGGGTCGCGGTCGTCGTGCAACAGCACGTTCGTCCACCCGCCGCCCTTGGGCGCCACCTTCTGCGCGTACAACGTCAGGTCGCTCAGGTCCTCGTAGAAGACGCCGGACTTCACGTCGCCCGCGACGTTCTTCTGGATGACCTCGCCCACCAGGTCCTTCACGCCCGTGAGGCCCCACGGCTCCACCGTGGACGTGAGCAGCACCATGAACGCGCTCAGCGCGATGCCCACGCCCAGCGGCGCCGCCAGCAGCTGGAGCGGGCTGATGCCCAGGGCCTGCAGCGACGTGAGCTCCCGGTCCTCGCCCAGCCGCCCCAGGCCCAACAGGATGGCCAGCAGGAACGCGATGGGCAGCGCCATCACCAGGAAGTGCGGCGCCAGGTACGCGATGAGCCGGCCCAGGTCGACCAGCGTCACCGCCGAGCCCAACAGCACGTCCGTGCCGCGCAGGAACTGCATCACGAACAGCAGCAGGAACATGAACGCCACCCACACACCCAGGGGGACGAGCAGCTCCTTGAGCAGGTAGCGCGCCAGCAGCTTCACGACCGCGCCCGCAGCCCCCGCGCGCCGATGTCCCGGCGGAAGTGCTTGCCCTCGAAGCGCACGGCGTCCGCCGACTCCAGGGCCCGCTCTCGCGCCGTCGCCAGGCTGTCACCCCGAGCGCACACCGTCAGCACCCGGCCACCCGCCGTCACCAGCGCGCCGTCCTGCTTCGCCACGCCCGCCAGGAACACGGGCGCGTTCGACGCCACCTCGTCCAGCCCTTCAATCCGCTGGCCCTTCTTCGGCGCCTCCGGGTAGCCCTCCGCCGCCAGCACCACGCCCACCGACGCGCCCGGGAACTGCTTCAGCGGCCGGGGCTCCAGCGTCCCCTTCGCGCACGCCTCCATCAGCGGCAGCAGGTCCTCGTCCACCTGCATCATCAGGACCTGCGTCTCCGGGTCGCCGAAGCGCGCGTTGAACTCCAGCACCTTCGGGCCGGACGCCGTGAGCATCAGCCCCGCGTACAGCACCCCGCGCAGTGGCGTGCCTCGCTTCTTGAGCACCGCCAGCGTGGGCGCGATGACCTGCTCGCCCACCTGAGCCAGCTGCGCCGGAGTGAGGAACGGCGCCGGGCAGTACGCGCCCATGCCGCCGGTGTTGGGCCCCGTGTCGCCCTCACCCACGCGCTTGTGGTCCTGCGACAGCGGCAGGAGCACGTAGCGCTCGCCGTCGCACAGGGCCATGAGCGACACCTCCTCGCCCTCCAGCAACTCCTCCAGCACCATCCGCTGGCCCGCCTGCCCCATCTGGGCCACGGCGCGCACCGCTTCACGCGCGGCCTTCGCGTCCGGCGCGACGATGACGCCCTTGCCCGCGGCCAGGCCGTCCGCCTTCACCACGATGCGGCCCTGCGCCACGGCGTATGCCTCCGCCTCCGCCGCGTCCGTGAAGACGCGGAAGGCCGCGGTGGGCACGCCCGCCTCCGCCATCACCTCCTTGGCGAAGGCCTTGGAGCCCTCGATGCGCGCGGCCGCCGCGACGGGGCCGAAGCACGGGATGTCCACCTGCGCCAGCGCGTCCGCGACGCCCGCGACGAGCGGCGCCTCCGGGCCCACCACCACCAGGTCCACGCGCTCGCGGCGCGCCAGCGACACCACCGCCTCCGGCGAGTCCGCCTGCAACGGCACGTTGGTGCCCCACCGCGCCGTGCCCGGGTTGCCGGGGCCGACGAGGAGCCGCGAGAGACGAGGACTCTGGGCCAGCTTCCATGCGAGCGCGTGCTCGCGGCCGCCCGACCCCAGCAACAGGACCTTCACGTCAACCTCGCTCGTCCAGTTTGAAGAGCAGCGTCTTCGCCGGGAAGTAGGAGGGATCCAACCCCACCACCTTCTCCAGCACCGCGCGCGCCTCCTGCGGCTTCGACGTCATCAGCAGCTCCGCCAGCTTCGTCTGCGCGGACAGCATCTTCGGCGCGACGTCCAGGGCGGACTGCAACGAGCGCATCGCCCCCGCCACGTCCCTGTCCGCGGCCTGCGCGAGCCCCAGCGACAGGCGCGCCACCGGCAGCCCGCGCTCGACCCTCACCGCGCGCTCCGCCAGGTTCCGGGCCTGCGGCCCCTTCGTGTCCAGCGCGATGAGCGCCCGGTACGCCTGCGCACCGCCGCTGTTCTCGTTCACGTCCACCACGGTGTGCAGCAGCCGCTCCGCGGTCTGACGGTCCCCCTGATGGAAGCGCACCAGGGCCTCGTAGAGCAGGGGCTGCACGTCCTCCGGACGGTCGCTCAGGGACTTCACCACGTTCTCCACGCCCACCAGCGTGTCGCCCGGCCGCAGCCAGAAGCGCGACAGCGCGGGCCGGGGCGCCAGCCGCAGCGGATCCCACTCGCGCGCCTCCAGCACCGGGTAGAACAGGCGGAAGACCTCGTCGCGCTTCTTCGCGCTCGCCGCCGCCACGCCTTCCAGCAGCTTCGCGTCCATGCGGCGGTCGTCCAGCCGCACCGCCTGCTGGAAGCGCTCCTGGGCTCCAGCCACGTCGCCTTCCAGCAGGTGCACGCGCCCTTCCAGCACCTTCTCCAGCGCGGCGTCCTGCAACCGGCCCTGGAAGCCCTTCAGGTGCTCGCGGGCCAGGGCCGCGTCCTTCTGCGCCAGCGCCACCAGGAACCACTGCAGGTGGGCCTCCGGCATCGCCGGGACCACCTTCAGGGCCGACGCGGCCGCGCTCGCGGCAGCGGTGTCATTGCCCGCGGTGCGCTCCGCCGCGGCCAGGTGGCTGAAGATTTCGGAGGCGTCGCGCGGACCGTAGCGGGACGCGTTCTTCGTCAGCTCCTTCAGGGCGCGCACGGCTTCGCGCGCGTTGCCCTCCGCCTGGTAGCGCAGCACCGCCAGCGCCAGGGAGGCGCGCACGTCGCCCGCCTTCGCCTTCAGCCGGTCCTCGTACAGCTTGCGCGCGCGGGCGGTCTCCCCGACCTCCACGTAGATGCGGGCGGTGGCCTCCAGGCTGTTCCAGTCCTGGGGATCCAGCTCCATCCGCTGGCGCAGCTGCTTGAGCGCCAGCCCGTACTGGCCGGCCTGCTCGTGCGCGAGCGCGCTGTAGTAGTCCACGCGCTGGAGGTTCGGCGCCAGCTTCCGCGCGGCGTCGAACTCCTGGTTCGCCAGCTCACGCGACGTGGCCACCTGCGAGCGGCCCAGCACCAGGTGCGCTTCGGCCTTGTAGGCGTCAGCGGCCTTCGGCTGGGACAGCACCTCCGTCGCCAGCCGCGCCGCCTCCTCCAGGTTGCCGGACTGACGCGAGCGCGCCAGCAGCAGGTTCGCGTGCGCGACGAGCAGCGCGGGCGTCTCTCCGGCCATGCCCGTCGCGGCCTGGATGAGCTCGCGCGCCTCCTGGAAGGAGTTGTCGTCCATGCCCGGACCGCGCCCGAGCGACAGCGCCTGCACGTACCCGGCGATGGCGTCCGTGCTGCGAGGGTCGAGCAGCAGCGCCTGCTGGAAGGACTCCTCGGCTTCCGTGTAGGCGATGCGCTGGTCCAGCTCGAGCTGCTTCTGGCCGGCCGCCAGGTGCTCCGCGCTGGTGCCCTCCAGCTCCAGGAACTGGAGCTTCCACCGGCCCACCGCGGCCAGCACCTCCGAAGGCACCTCGGCCGGAGCGGGGGGCTGCGCGGCCCGGGCCAGCTGCTCCTGCTGGGGCTTGTGCACGAGGAAGTAGTAGCCCGCGCCGCCGGCCCCCAGGACCGCCAGCGCCAACAGGCCGAAGACTCCCGCACGGCTGCCGCCACCGCTTCCGTCACGCTGCGCGCTGCGGACCGGCGCGGCCGTGATGTGCGACGTGCGCGCGGGCTTCACCGAGCTCACGCGCGAGTCCGGCGCCAGCGCCGTGGCGCCCTCGAACCGGGGTTCGTCCTCGGACGCGGTGCCGTCCAGGCCGCTCATCATGGGCAGCTCCACCAGACCGCCGCCGTCGGACGGAGGCGGCGCCGCCTCGGGCGCCACCACCACGGAGGACTCCCGGGGGAACGCGGACTCCCGCTGCTTGCAGGCCTCGCAGGTGCCCAGGGCCTGATCGAAGGGGTCCGTCAGGTCCTTGCCGCACGAGCGGCAATTCGTGTGCATCTCCTTCTTCGGGACCACAGGCGCGGGCGCGCGGGCGGACATGCGGCCCAGGGACACCGCCCCGGCGGGAGGCGAGGAGGCCCGCCCGGGCGTAGGCGCCAGCGGGGCTTCGGGCTCCAGGCCTCCGGGCGCCGGGCCGAGGAAGTCGAGCAGCGGGTCTTCCGGAGAGGTCGATGGCGCCGCTGTCGGCGCGGGAGCCGCCACCCCGGGCGCGTCGGGCACCGGAGGGCCGGGCTTCGCGGCGGGCGCCGGCCTGGGCGAGGACGGGCCCAGGTTCGCGAACGGGTCCGCGGGAAGGCCCCCGGAGGCCTGCGACGCGGGCGGCCCCAGGTCCGCGAACGGGTCCACGCTCCCCGGCGGCCCCAGCTCCGGCATCTCGCCGAAGTCCCCGAAGAGGTCCGACTTCGGAGCCGCCTTCGGTGCTTCCCGTGGCTTCGCGGCGACGGGCGCGGCGGCCGGATTGCTCCGGGGCTCGCGGGCGACTGGAGGCGCCGGTGCGGCCGCGGGCGGATTCGGCTCGGCGGCGGGAGGCACGGCCCCTTCAGGGGGAGCCGTCACGGACGCGGCCGAGGCCTCCCGCTTCACGAGCTGGAGGTGACGGCAGCGGGGACACTGCGCGCGGACGCCCTTGGTCGTGATCAACCGATCGTCGATCGCGTAGGCCGCCGCGCATTTCTGGCAGACGATGCGCATGAAGTTAGTGGCGGAAGTGTCGCACTCCCGTCACCACCATGGCCATCCCATGTTCGTCCGCGGCGGCAATCACCTCCGCGTCCCGGACAGACCCGCCCGGTTGGATGACCGCCGTCGCCCCTGCCCGGGCCGCCTCGTCCAGCCCGTCCCGGAAGGGGAAGAAGGCATCCGAGGCCACGGCGCTCCCCTTGAGGGCCTCGCCACCCCGCGTCATGGCGATGCGCACGGAGTCCACCCGGTTCGTCTGCCCGCCACCCTGGGCCAGCAGCTGCGCCGGGGCCGCGAAGACGATGGCGTTGCTCTTCACGTGCTTGCACACCTTCCAGGCGAAGCGAAGGGCCCGCTCCTCCTCCGGCGTGGGGGCGCGCTTGGACACCACCTTCCACTCCAGGGGCGGCTCCACCGCGTCCCGGTCCATCAGCAGCATTCCCCCGGACACGCTGCGCGCGTCCACCTGGGGCCGGGGCGCCGCCGTGGCGGACGCCAGCGCGGGGCCCGCCTCCAGGAGGCGCAGGTTCTTCTTCCCCGCCAGCACCTGGAGCGCCACCGCCGAGTACGACGGCGCGATGACCGCCTCCAGGAACGTCTCTGCCATGGCCTTCGCCGTGGCCTCGTCCACCTCCCGGTTGAAGGCGACGATGCCGCCGAAGGCGCTCACCTCGTCCACCGCGCGGGCGGTGCGGTAGGCCTTCTCCAGCGCGTCGTCCACCGCCACGCCGCACGGGGTGTTGTGCTTGATGACCACCGCGCAGGGCTTCTCCGGGAACTCCAGGACGAGCCCCAGGGCCGCGTCCAGGTCCAGGATGTTGTTGTACGAGAGCTCCTTGCCCTGGAGCACCTTGGCGAAGGCGACGGACGGCTCCTTCGGGGCGGCGTATTCCTTGTAGAAGGCGCCGCGCTGGTGCGGGTTCTCCCCGTAGCGCAGGCCCTGCACCTTGCGGAACGCGAGCGACAGCTCTTCGGGGAAGGGCTCCTGGGCCTCGCCGGACAGCCACCCGGAGATGGACGCGTCGTAGGCCGCCGTGTGCGCGAACGCCTTGCGCATCAGCCGGCGCCGCGTCTCCAGACCCACCGACTTCTGGCCCTCAATCTCCGCGAGCACCGGCGCGTAGTCGTCCGGGTCCACCACGATGGCCACGTGCTGGAAGTTCTTCGCGGACGCGCGGACCATCGCCGGCCCGCCAATGTCGATGTTCTCGATGACGTCGTCCTCGCCCGCGCCGGACGCCACCGTCTGGCGGAACGGGTAGAGGTTCACCACCACCAGCGAGATGGGCTCGATGTTGTTCGCCGCCATCTCCGCCTTGTCGCTGTCCAGGTCGGGCCGGCCGAGGATGCCGCCGTGGATGCGGGGGTGGAGCGTCTTCACGCGGCCGCCGAGGATTTCGGGGCTCTTCGTGTGCTCGGACACCTGGGTGGCGGGGATGCTGGCGGCCTTCAGGGCCTCCAGGGTGCCGCCCGTGGAGAGCAGCCGGTAGCCCAGCCGCACCAGGCCCTGGGCGAAGGGGACCAGACCGCGCTTGTCGGAAACGCTCAGGAGAGCCAGCACGTGTGCGCCTCGCAATGGGTGGGGGGTGGCGCGGGTCCTAGCAACCACCCCCTGGGGTGTCAACGCAACACGTCACCCCAGGCCCAGCGCGAAACAGTGCCCTGCCCTCAAGGCTTGCGGGCGGACACGGGAGGCTCGGCCTCCGTGGCCTCACGCAGCTTCATCAGGCCGCGCGTCTCCACCTGACGGATGCGCTCGCGGGTGAGGTTCATGATTTCCCCCACCTCTTCCAGCGTGATGCCGCCCTTCTCCGCCACGTCCAGGGCGCAGGTGTGCTCCAACTCCGTGATTTCCTTGTCCGGGAAGTTGAGCTTGATGGAGCCCGTCTCCGGGTTCACGTCCAGGTAGAGGTTGTGCTTGCAGGACACGAAGAGGCACGGGCGCGGGCCGTTGATGCAGTCCGCGCGGGTGCGCGGCCGCTGCTCGTCCACGAGCTTGAGGGTCTCCGCCTCTTCCGGGTCCAGCTGACCGGCGAGCCTGCGCCGGCGCAGGTCGCGCGCCATCTCCTTGCGCGACATCGTCTTGGAGCGCCGGCGTTCCGCGGGCTGCTCCTCCTCATTCCCCCCCTCGCCCTCCTGCAGCTGCTTCACTTCCGACATGTTTCGTCCTCCAGATGCGTGGAGTCTATCCGGTTCAACAGGACCCGGGGGGGCATCCTATTGCGGCCGGAGCGTTTCGTCTTCGCGCGCCGTGACGGCGCTGCCCAACCGGGCGACATCCCGGACCAGATCCTGCGCCCGTTGCCTGAGCGTTGCCAACTGGGCTTCGAGTGACCTCCTGCGTTCTCCTCCCAGAGGCCGTCCTCCCAGCTCCTCCTGGAACCCGTCCAGCACTTCCGACAAGTCCCGCTGGAGCTGGTCGATGTGGTTTCGGTGGAACACGAAGGAGCGACGGATGTCCTCCAGGGTGTGTCCTTCGGCCATCATCTTCTTGATGACGTTGATGCGCCGCACCGCTTCCACCGGGTAGAGGCCCAGGCTTCCCTGGTGCTTCCCCTTGCGGCCCACACGGCGGCTGCGGGGGAGCAGACCGGCCTGGACGTACTTCCGGAACGTCGCCTCCGAGAGCCTCACGCCCCGGGGCCGGAAGATTTCCAGGATCGCGTTCGCGGGCAAGCCTCCCGCGTTTTCGCGCTCGATGCGCTCGAGTTCATCGGGCGCGAGCAGGTCCATCGATTCCATTGAATAGAGGCTACTGAATGGACGCCATAGGTGCCAGATTCGCGCGTCATTCGTCAAGGAAGACGAGCAGGCGTGCGGGCGGACGTCGTCCGGCCGACGCTGCGCGCCGGCTATCAGGGGCTTCAGGGGATGGAGGGACGGGAGGCGGGCTTCAGCCCAGCTCGGCTCAGCGTCCGCGAGACGCGCGGAACTCCTGAATCACGGAGCCGTTGGCGGGGACGATGACGGTGAACGTCTTCGTGCTGGTCGGGTGCGCGAAGGTCAGGCTGTAGGTGCCGGCCGGCACCTTGTAGCTCGCGCGGCCCTGCACGTCCCCGAGCCGCTTCGTGCCCAGGAAGACGGTGGCGTAGGGGTTGGCCCGCACCTGGAGCGTACCCATGGCCTTCGCCGTGTCCGCGGCGGCAGGCGCCGTGGCGGGGTCCGCCGTGGGCGTCGCGGCGGGGGCGGCCGGTTCCGTGGACGGAGGCGGAGTCAGGGTGGCTTCGCGCCGCTGCCCTTCCAGCTCCGAGTCGATGGCCTCGGTGGCCGGAGGCGGGTTCACGATGGGGGCCGTCGTGGGCGGTGGGGTCGCCGCCGGGGCCGTGGCCTGCGCGGGCGGCCTCCCCTGCTCCGCGTCCCGGGCACCGGTGTTCGAGCGGGCCACGGCGAGGACGCCCACCAGACCCGCGAGCCCCACCACGGCGGCTCCAGCCCACAGGGCGCGCTTGCGGTTCGGCGCGACGGGAGGCCCCGGCTCGGTGGCGGAGACCGTGTCGAGCTCACGGTCGTCGGCGCTAGAGCGTTCGTCGGCGGCGAGCGCGACCCGGCGTGCGGAGGCGGTGTCGGACTTGCGGCTCGAGGACTCCGCCCGGCGCGCGGAGGCGGATGACCGCGAGCCTCCGTCCACGGAACGGCTCTCGGACGCACCGGCGTCGTCATCAGCGGAGCCGGCCCAGGCCATGGAGTTCTCGTCGCTCGGGGACGCATCCCGGGCGGCGGGGACCTCGCGGGATTCGCTGCGCCGGGCGAGCGGCGCTTCCCTTCCCATGGACTGCAACGGCATCTGCGGCGTGGGCTGCGGAGGACGGCCGTTCGGAGCCGGGTCGTCTCGCGACAACACAAGCGTCGTCCCGTGGCGGTCCTCATCCGGCGAAGCGCCCCGCTTCGCTCCCGAGGCGTGCTCGCGCGACGGCATCACCGCCGTGGGTTCGCGGGGCGGCGCTCCGGCGGCGGGCAGCGCGCCATCCTCCAGCGCGGTGCGCTCCGGGAGCGCGGGCAGCGCCTGGTTGCTCGCCGCGATGGGGAACAGCGGCCGGACGAACGCGCCCACGTCGGTGTCGTCCACGGAGCGGGCGTGGTTCAACACGCACTGCGCCAGCGCGCGCTCCAGCTCTCCCGCCGTCTGGAAGCGCTTGGACAGGTCTCGCTCCAGCGCGCGGCAGATGACGGCGTCCAGGTCCGGCGGCACGTCCGGGTTGAGGCGCGCGGGCGGCACGATGGTGCTCTCCTGCACCGCGCGCAGGACGGCGATCTCCGAGTCCCCCTGGAACAGGCGCCCGCCGGTGAGCAGCTCCCACAACACCACGCCCAGCGCGAAGACGTCGGTGCGCACGTCCACGCTCTCGCCCCGGGCCTGCTCGGGGGACATGTACGCGAACTTGCCCTTGAGCACGCCGGGGTTCGTCAGCTTGTTGCCCGCCTTCGCGATGCCGAAGTCGGTGAGCTTCACCGCGCCGTCGTAGGACACGAGCACGTTGTGCGGCGTGACGTCCCGGTGCACCAGGTTCAACAGCTCGCCGTTCACCCGCAGGCGGTGGGCGTAGTGCAGGCCGCGCGCGACCTCCGCGCCGATGTGCGCCACCAGCACGGGCGGCATCGGCGTCATCGCCTCCTTGCTCCGCTTGCGCAGCTCCCACAGCGAGCAGCCGCGCACGTACTCCATCGCCAGGTAGTAGGTGTCCTCGTGCTTGTCGAAGTCGAAGATCTGCACCACGTTGGCGTGGTTGAGCCGCGAGGCCAGCCGCGCCTCCGCGATGAACATCTGCACGAAGTCCGGGTCGCTCGCGAGGAATGCCCGCACGCGCTTGATGACGACCTCTTTCTCGAAGCCCTCCGGCCCGCGCGCGGTGCACAGGAAGATCTCCGCCATGCCCCCTTCGGCGAGCTTGCGGCGCACGACGTACTTGCCGACGTGGGTGCCTGCCTCGAGCGTCACGGAAGGGTCCAAGGCCACGCCTACTCGAACTTGACCGTCACCACGTTGAGGTCGATGGGACGCACCTCGATGCGGCGGCTGACAGTGCGCTTCAGCTCGGGGTTGGTGAACTTGCAGTCATACGAACCCACGCCCAGCTTCACCGGCTGGAACGGCGTCTCCCCCAGCTTGCGGCCGTTGCATGACACCTCCGCCCAGGGCGTCACCACGAAGCTCACCGACGCGGCCCGCTCCGCGGCGCGCGCGGCTTCACGCACCTCCGCCGTGGCCACGGGCGTCTTCACCACCGGCGCGGGAGCCTGCGCGACAGGGGACTCCTGGGCCTGCTTCACTTCGGGGGCCGCGGCGTCCGGCTCACGGGGAGCGGCCGCGCCGGAAGGTCCGACGCCGGGCTCCGGTGTCGTCGAAGCCGGCGGCGCCGACGCGGGCGGCTCCGTGCCGGGCTTTCCGGACGACGGCATCGGCACGAGCTTCAGCGGCCCTACGTCGAGCCGGCCGGACGGCGGGATGACGACCTGCGTGCGCAGCTCGCGGTAGCCTTCCTTGATCAGCACGACCCAGTAGCGGCCGGGCTTCACCGTCGGCAGCGTCAGCGGCGTGCGCTCCGGGAGCACCCGGTCCTCGAAGACGACGCGCGCGCCCGCGGGCTCGGACTCCACGTGCACACCGCTGGCGCCGGGGCCCAGGCTCCACACGAGGGCGACGCCCACCAGGATCGCGACGAGCACGATGGCGGCGTACAGGAGCCCCCGGCGCTTGGGCGGCTCCACGGCGGACTGCTCGGTGAGCGTGCCGGTGCGGGCCGACGGCACCCACGCGCCAGGCATGGGCGCGCGGGACGCGGAGCGCGGCGCGGTGGACGCGGTCATCTCCTCGATGGTCGCGTGGGGCGCGGGCACCGGGAGCCGGTGGCCACGGTGTTCACCGGACGGCGTGGGCCCGCCCGGACGGGGGGCTGGAATCTCGGAGCGCGGCACGGCGCGCAGGTCCTGCGTGGGGCCCTCGTCCACGTCCGCGCGGGAGACCGAGCGCATGTCCAGGGTCGAGTCGTCCTCGTCATCCCGGGTCAGCGTCGCCGTCAGGGAGCGATGATCCAGCGTGGGACCGTCCTCCTCGATCTGGAACGCGCCGGAGATCTTCCCCTGCGTGTCCACCATCGCGAGCGTGGGACCGTCCTCTTCAATCTGGAACGCGCCGGAGATCTTCCCCTGCGTGTCCACCATCGCGAGCGTGGGACCGTCCTCTTCAATCTGGAACCCGCCGGAGAGCTTCCTCTGCGTGTCCACCATCGCGAGCGTGGGACCGTCCTCGTCCTGCGTCACCGTCGGGAGGGACGGCTCCTCCAGGCGAACCGGCCGGGTGCTCCGCGAGGGCGGTGACTCCAGGGCCCGCCGCGAGCCCGTCATGCCCCGGGGGGCCTCGGCGTTGCGGACCTCGGAGCGGGGCTCCGGCCGCGCATCGACGGACCGGGCCTCCACTCGCGGGTCCGCGTTACGGACTTCCGAGCGAGGCTCCGGACGGGCATCGACGGCGCGGGAATCCACTCGCGGATCCGCGTTGCGAACCTCGGAGCGGGGCTCCGGGCGGGCGTCGACGGAGCGGGCCTCCGCGTTGCGCGCGTCCACCCGCGCCTCCGCGTTGCGGCCTTCTGGACGGGTGTCCGGGCCCCGGACCTCCGAGCGAGCCCCACCCGCCTCCGCGTCCTCGCGGCGCGCCTCCACCTTCCCACTGGGACGGCTCGACCGGTTCGGACGCAGCGTGGTGGTGGGCTCGTTCTCCGTGCGCCCCGGCGCCGTCGCGGGCCGCATCGCGGAACGGCGCGGCGCGGGCGGCGGAGCCCCCCCCGCCTCCTCGTCCGTCACCTGCACCTCGCCGGAGCGCGCCTCCTCCGTCAGGCGGTCCGCGTACAGCTCCCCCATGTACCCGGCCAGGTCCGCCGCCGTGCCGCACGGCTGCGGCTGCGACGCGAGCCACCCCTCCAGCGCCCACTGCAGCTCCTGCGCGTGCTGGAAGCGCGCGTCCGGCTCCTTCGCGAGCGCCTTGAGCACGATGGCGTCCAGCTCCGCCGGCACCCGGGGCGCCACCTGCGAAGGCGCCGGTACGTTGCACTCCGCCACCGCCGACAGGGTCAGCATGTCGCTGTGGCGCTTGAAGAGGCGCCCCCCGGTCAGCAGCTCATGCAGCACCACGCCCAGCGCGAACACGTCCGAGCGGCGGTCCACGCGCTGCCCGGCGGCCTGCTCCGGCGACATGTACGAATACTTGCCCTTGAGCACCCCGGAGCGCGTCACGGTGGCCTGATCCGCCGCCTTCGCGATGCCGAAGTCCACCACCTTCACGCCACCGTCGAACGTCACCAGGATGTTCTGCGGTGACACGTCCCGGTGGACGATGCCCAGCGGGCGCCCCGCCGCGTCCGTCTTCTTGTGCGCGTAGTCCAGGCCCGCGCACGCCTCCAGGAGGATGCGGCACACCAGGGGCACCGGCAGCGGACGGCCCGCCGTCTCCGAGCGCTTCCAGAGCCGGCGCGCGTCCACGCCATGGATGTACTCCATGGCGATGAAGAAGGTGTCCGCCTCCGCGCCCAGGTCGTAGATCTGCACGACGTTGGGGTGAGCGAGCCGGGCCGCGATCCGCGCCTCGTCCAGGAACATCCGGACGAACTCGTCGTTCTCCGACAGGTGCGGGAGGATCCGCTTCAACACCAGCAGCTTGTCCGGAGCATCCGAACCTGGCCGGCGTGCGAGGTAGATCTGCGCCATGCCGCCCGTGGCGAGGCGCTTCAGGAGCTGGTAGCTGCCGTAGGTTTCGATGGACACGGCCGGACGCGAGGTGGCGAACCCCAAGCGTAAGCGGCCGGGCCAGGGGAATCAAACATCGAATCCCCCTGGGCTTTTTCCGGTTCCACCGGGCGTGTGCCTAGCGCCGGGCGGCCCGGACCTCGCGGGTCTCCCGCATCAGGGCCTCCAGTTCGTCCAGGTGCCGCTTGAGCACCGGCATCAGCACCGGGGCCGCATCTACCCGGTCGAACAGGTCCAGCACCCGGTCCACCTTGCGCTCGATCTCCTGCGCCCTCACGGGGCTGATGCGCCGCAGGAGCATGTCCGCGCCGGCCTCCATCAGCACCCGGGCCACCGCGTTCCGGTCCGCCAGCGGCTCCTGCTTGCGCTGCCCCTCTCCACGGATGACCCGCAGTCCCGGCGCACCGGCGCGCGGAGAGGACTTCAGGGGCTCATCGGGCATCCAGGTGCTCACAGCGCCTCCAGGGCAACAGCGTGCAGACGCTCCGCAGGGTACACACCGAGGGAGCGCCTCCAATTTTCTGGTCATCCGCACAGGCAGATGCAGTGCTGTAGCACCGGGGTCTGACAACCCCGTTCGGGGCCGGATGGCCGGCCCGTCACGGGGTCCACACCCACAGCTTCTTCACCGTTCAGTCGTTGGCGCAGGCGCGGCGGTAGGTGATGGCCACCTTGGAGCCCGGCGGCGGCACCACGCTGAACACCACGCTGTTGGACGCGGCGTCATAGGTCCACCCGGTGGGGGTGGCGGCGCCGTTGACGGTCACCACCACCGTGCCCGCGTCGGGCTCCTCGCTCAGCGGGAAGCGGTCCTGCGCGCTGAACGCCTTGCTGGCCACCTGCCGGAGCAGCGGCGCGTAGTCCGCCGCGCAGACGTTGAGCACCTCGCCGCCCGTCTGCGCCGCCGCGTCCGCGTACCGGGTGCCGGTGCCGCCCGCCGTGGCACAGGACGTCTTGGTGGGCGCGATGGCGAAGAACGTGGCCCGCTGCGGCTGGTTCTCACCCTTGCGCTGCTGCGCCCACTGCACGTACGTGGAGACCGCGTCCGGCGAGTGGTCGTCCTCGTCGCCCACGAACACCACCACCAGCGCCGCGGAGTCGCGCAGGAAGCCCGCGTTGCCGTCGTTGGCCAGCGGCGTGCGCGGATCATCCACGTTGTTCACCAGCGGAGACGTGAGCGCGCGGCGCATCGCTTCAAAGCCCTGCTCCACCTGGGCGCACTGGCCCACCTGCACGTTCTGCTGGAGCACCTGGGTCACGTTGGGCGTGCCCAGCGTGAGGATGCGCTGGCGGCTGTTGTCCGCCGGGAAGAAGCGGCCGGCCTCGCCACCCAGCGCGCCGCCCGGGCACGCGCCGGACACCGCGGAGATGCCCGTCGTCGTCACCGCCATGTTCACGTCCACCGCCTTGTTGCGCGCGGCGTCCACGAACGCCGGGATGGCGGACACGAGCTTCGGGTGCTCCTCCACCATGGACGCCGTGTTGTCCACGACGAACAGCACGTCCACCTTGCTCACGTCCTGCTGCACGAAGGTGTCCGTCTTGTCCGTCTTCTTCGACGACTCGCCGATGAGCGGCACCATCAGCGGGATGGGCAGGTCGCTGGAGTCCACGAAGAGCGGCGACAGGTTCATGCCCGTCACCTGCGCCAGGTAGTCCACCCCCACCGTGAAGGACTCACCCGGCGCAAGCTGGAACGCGGGCGGCGCCGGGTGGTCCAACAGCTCGAACTCCGTGTCCGTCGTGCCCGGCCCGATGAAGACGTTGGACACCGTGATGGGCGTGGTGCACGCGTTGAGGTAGTTCACCTCGCGCGGCGCCGGGCGGCAGTCCTTGCGGCCCAGGCCGAAGTCCAGGTACCAGGGCGACGCCACCAGGCACGTCTCCTGCGAGTTCGCCATCAGCGGCACCTGCCGCACCGGCGTCACCGGGTTGTACTGCTCCACCTGCAACTCACCGATGAAGTTGCCACCGGTGAAGGGCGCCTGGAACGCCACCTGGAAGCTGAACCAATCCCCCGGGTAGATGATGCCGCCGAAGAGCTCGCCGCCGGGCATCTTGAACACGCCGCCGCCGTCGTTGGCGACGCGGATGTTCTTCACGGGGCACAGGTCCGTGCCCTTGTTCTCCAGCTTCACGCCCAGCACCGCGCCGCGGCCCGGCGGGATGGTGCCGAAGTCCACCAGCTCCGGCGTGACGGTCAATTCACAGGGCGCGTGCGCCTTCGCGCTGCCGAAGAAGTCCAGCTGCACGGTGGCCGCGGAGAACGCGCTCGTGGTCATCACCAGCGCGCCGGACGCGCTGCCCTCGCGCATGGGCTCGTAGAAGACCTCCAGGTTCAGCTCGCCGTTGGCCGGCAGGGTGAACGGCAGCGTCACCGGCTTGTTGTTGAACTGGAGCTGGGCGCCCGTCGCGTCCGGCGTCCAGTCCAGCGTGTTGATGGTGAGCGGCCCCGCGTTGTCCGTGCCGCAGTTCTTCACGTTCACCACCACGCGCACCTTGGAGCCCAGCGGCTGCTCGCCGAAGTCGTACATCATCGGCGACACGCACAGCTCGGACGCGCCGCCAAAGCCGCGCAGCGGCACGGGCAGCGTGGGGTGGCGCTTGCTCACCACGGTGTAGACGGCGCGGTCCGTGGCCGCGCCCATGTGGCCGGGGCTGTAGCGGATTTCAAAGGCGCGCACCTCTCCCGGCTGGAGCACCAGCGGCAGGCCCGTGTTGTTCTGGCTGAAGGACGCGTCCGTGCCATCCAGCATGAGCGACGTCACCGTCACCGGCTCCGTGCTGATGTTGCGCAGGCTGGAGGCCTTGATGGCGTCGCGGTCCACCGGCACCGCGCCAAAGTCCACCACCTCCGGCTCCGCCACCACCGCGCGCTCCAGCGACTCCGCCGTCACCTGCACCGGCACGTCCGCGCACCCGTGGCAGGGCGAGATGGCCAGCGCAACCTGCTTCTTGCCGACCTTCACCGGGTTGAAGGTGAGGGGCAACTCCACGCGCTCGCCCGGGTTCACCGTCACCGGCGCCGCGATGAATTCATCCTTGTCCGCGCCCACCAGCTTGGGCGTCACCATCACCGGCAGTTCCGTGGGGTTGTCCAGCGTCACGCCCAGCGTCTTGGTGGAGTCCGCCTCGATGCGGCCGAAGTCCAGCGCGCGCGGCGTCACCCGCGCCCACGCGTCCACGCCCGCGCCGTTGAGGGGAATCCGCATCAGCGGCTCGATGCGCGTGTCCGAGCGGATCACCAGCACCGCGGGCAGACCGCCCTGCGCCAGCGGCGCGAAGCGCACCTTCAGCGTGCACTCGCTGCCCGGCACCAGGCTGTGCGGGCCTTCGTGGGTGAACTCCGCTTTGTAGGCGCCCTCGGGCCCCTCCACCCAGGCCTCGTCCACCGTGATGCGCGCGCGGCCCACGTTGCGCAGCGTCACCGTGGATTCGCGAGCGTCGAAGACCGCCACCCGCGCGAAGTCGACGCCACCTGGCGTCGCCGTCAGCCGGCCGTCCGCGAGCGACGAGCGCTCCCGGTCCGCGCAGCCCGACAGCAGTCCCACCATCACCAAACCCAGCAGGCCCCAGCGCCCCGTCATGGCACCCACC
>NZ_RAWF01000110.1:0-30701 GCF_003612075.1 Corallococcus sp. CA041A | reverse complement strand
GGAGGGGGCGGGCCCAGGTGCTTGGCCTGAGTGGCCAGGCAGGCCAGGGTGAGGCGGGCTTCGGCCAGGCAGGCCCGTGCCGCGGGGGCGGGGATGCCGGAGGATTCCTTCCACGCAGCGAGGCCTGCGGCGGCGGCGGCCTGGATGCGGGAGTCCCGGGCTCGCAGGGCGTCGGACAGCAGCAGCTGCTTCTGGGCGGGGAGGATGTACTGCTCCGAGACGTTCCTGACGCGGGCCGCGGAAGGCGCGCCCTTCAGGGCCTCGGTCATCACGAGCAGCAGGGCCGCCTCGGTCAGCGTGATGTGTGGGCTGCGCCGCGAATCCAACAGCAGGTCGAGGACGGCCTCGCGTCCGCCCAGCCGGTCCACATGGGGCGGGGCGAGCAACTTCGTCACGACGGCGGGCGTGGCGAACAGTCCGTCGAGCAGGCCGATGTCGCGCTCCATCACCCAGTCGACCAGCGCCTCGGCGCGTCCGGGGAGATACAGGCCCAGGTCATCGCGCAGCATGCGCAGGTGCGCCGGGGACAGCGGCTCGAGCACGCTCATCATCTCCGTGGAGGGCAGCTGCCGGAGGTGGCGGGACAGGATGGGGATGGCTTCTCCCGGGCAGCGCACCTCCGCGCTGGCGAGGGCGCGCAGCCGCTCCGCGGACATGGCCATGTCGGTGGCGTAGAAGAGCTCGAAGCAGGGAGTGCCTTCGCTCCAGAGCTTGAACGCCGCCGGGCTGGCGGTGCCCAGCTCCTGGAGCTCGAGGCCGATGTCGTGCAGCGGGAAGAGGGAGGGGTGCTCCCGGCGGACTTGGTCGAACCACGCGTTCTCCAGTGGCGTGAACGCGTTCTCCTGAAGTGCCGCGAGACTCGGCCATTCGCCCTTGCGCAGGCTCAGGAGCGCTTCGACCCGTGGGAACGGAAGGGCCGCTGCCTGCGATAGGAAGTCGCGCTGCACGGGGGCGGGTTGGTCCCACAGCCACCGGGCCAGGGGCTCCGCGCGACCTTCCAGGATGCCGAGCCGCTCTGGCAGGCGGATGCGCTGGGCATGGGACATCAATGCCAGACACCGTGGACCCGGGCAGGCGCCCTCCTGGAACAGACGGGGGAGGGCCACGCGCAGGCCTTCCGGATGGCAGTAGGGCACGAGGACCGCGTCCATCAGCTGCTGCTGACGTGCGAGGCGCTCCGCGAGCTGGACGCGTTGTTGGGGCGTGGCGGTGACGCCGCAGAGGAGCATGGCGGGCGTGGGCGGGCTCAGCGGATACAGCTCGCGCGCGGTGGGATGCGCGGCGTATTCCATTCGCGCGACGCCCACGCCTTCGCGCGTGAGGCCCACCAGCTGGGTGAGCGCCTCGGTGCACGGATGCTCCGGGGCGTAGGGCCCGCCCGTGCAATCGAACCTCCTGCCGATGGCGTGATAGCGGAAGAGCGGATCGGCTGTCTTTGCCCAGGCCTCACAGTCCACGGGCGCCACGCGGGCGTTGGCGTCCGTGCGGGTGATGACGCGTTCGTGGCCCTCCATGCGGAAGCGCAGGTCCTGCGTGCCGGCCGTCACGCCGCGGGCTTCGAGCTTCAGGGTGGTATCCGGAGCGCGGCCCGCTTCGAGGACGGTGAAGACGAACTGGCAGCCTCCGACGGAGTGGGACTCGGGGGCGGGTGGACGGGTGCCGTCGGCGCAGGGCAGGGGAAGGAAGCCGACGGCCGCGGGGAGGTCGTAGCGGTCCTTCTCCCCGAAGAAGGCATGTTCGGCGGTGTAGAGCGCGGAGAGTCCGCACACGGCTTCGGCGGAAGGGTCTGGCCGCGCGCCAGTGGCCATGGCCAGGACGACCCATAACCACCCTGTGGCGAAGCCCATGCGGCTGTTCCCCTCTCCGGACGTAGAGCCTGGGCGACCTGGGCTGTTGGCCGCAAGCCCCCGGGCGTCCGGCGACCCAGCTTCCGGGAACCCTCCGTATTCCTTTATGTCCGCACACCGCGAAGCGCGGGGGATGCCTGCGATGGAGGCCTCAATGGGACGAGGCCCGTGGCTTGGAATGGAGCGATGAAATGAAGTTCAAGGCTTTGGGGCTGTCGGTGGTGCTGGGGTTGTCGGCGGGTTGCGCGTCGGGGCAGCCCACCGCGCTGGAGCGGCGGCAGGCGGTCCGTGAATCGCAGGACAAGACCTACCGGAGCACGGAGGGGTTCCAGACGGTCCGTTGGGGGATGACGCCGGAGGAGGTGCGCGCACAAATGCCCGAGGCGAGCGTGGGCCCGGATGGGACGCTTCGGATGAAGACGGCCATCGCGGAGGTGCCGGCGGAGGTGGCGTTGGGGTTCCTGGACAACCGGCTGGCGGCGGTGGACGTGTTCTTCGAGGAGGTGGCGGACCCGCGCACCTTCCACTCGCTGATGCGGGACCTGCTCACGCGCAAGTACGGAGAGCCGAAGAGGCCCATCGACGTGGCGCGAGAGTTGAAGTGGGAGCGGCTGCCGATCCGCTTCGCCGCAGACCTGGCGCCCATTGAGGACCTGGAGGCCGCCGCGACCGTTCAGACGACGGAGAGCATGCTGTCCTCCCAGGCACGTCCCAAGCTGCTCAATCGCTGGACCACGCTGGAAAGCCACGTGAACCTGACGCAGTGGTCGATGCTGTCCCGGAGTGTCGTGGCCATCCAGTATGAGTCCGCGAAGTACGCGCCCAAGCGCGCGGACCTCATCGGGCGATACAGCACGAAGGCACGTCAGGAACTGGTGAAGGAACTCTGATCAGCCTTCGCGGGGCGCCGCCGCGCGGGACAGCTGGTCTCGCACGGCGGTCCTCGCCGTCAGGGTCGTACCGCCTCGGCTCATGTCTTCCGCTTCCCCCGTCCCCGGACCTTTGACTCAAGCTGCTTCGTCTTCTCCACGGCGCGGTCGAAGTCGGACGTGGGTTGGCTCGCCTCAATCCGTCGTTGTTCCGCGCGGTAGTTGTCGAACTCTGACTCCGCATGCGCGCTGGCCAGTTCGCGACTGACCCGCCCTGCGTGCGACAGGACATCGCGTTCGTTGAACTCCAGGAAGCCGTCCAGTTTCGCCACCCAGTCCTCCATGGTCATGGGGCGCCGCCGCCGTGCCTGGTCCTCCGCGTAGTCCAGATACATCGTGACGATGCGGTTGAGTTCCTGAAGCTCCTGCTGCTGGAGGTAGTTCTTCGCGACCGTCACGTCGGCCCTTCGGATGGGGCCCTTGGGGGCGCTCTTCCAGGTCGAGAGCCCCATGTTCGGCTGTGTCGCGTCGGCGCGCTCGCGGATCAGCTCGGCGGCGGTGTGTCCGTGAATGGCCCAGTGAAGCTTGTTCTGCACGGTCGCATAGAAGATCTGGGTGAGGTCCGACTGTGAGTCGTAGTCGAAGCTGCACTGGGCATAGATGTCGGTGACCTTCTGGTAGAAGCGCCGCTCCGAGGCCCGGATCTCGCGGATGCGGTCGAGCAGTTCGTCGAAATAGTCCTCGCCCAGATGGGCCGTGGACTGGAGCCGGGCGTCATCAAGCACGAAGCCTTTGACGAGGAATTCGTCCAGACGAGCCGTCGCCCACTGTCGGAAGCGCGTTCCCTGGGTGGAACGCACGCGGTACCCGACGGCGAGGATCGCCGGGAGGCAATAGTGCTCTACGAGCCGCGCGACCTCGCGGGCTCCCTCGATTTGAACTATCCGGAATTTCCGGATGGTTGCTCCGGGATCAAGTTCTCCCTCCTCATGGATGTTCTGGAGGTGCTCGTTGATGGTCCGGACATCCTTGCCGTACAGCTCGGCCAGCTGCTTCTGGGTCAGCCAGACAGTCCCTTCCTCAAGCCGCACGTGGACCCGGGACGCCCCATCGTCGCCAACGTAGACCAGGAACTCCCCTGCATTGGGGGCGAGCGCCTTCTTGTCGGTGGTCATACGTGCGACTCCACTTGGTCTAGCCGCTCACCCATTTTCATGCGCCCCACACGCCCGGAGACTCAGCTGTCGCGGGGCGCCGCCGCGCGGGACAGCCGGTCTCGCACGGCGATGCCCAGGCCGCTCGCGGCGGGCAGACAGGCCACGAGCACGTCGTGGCCCTGTTCGTCGGCTTCACGCAGCCGCGCATAGAGGACTCGCGCGGCCTGCGCGGGTTCTCCCGGCACGTCGAAGCGCTGCACATCGCCAGGCAATGACAGCGACGCAGGACCCAACACGCCTACGCGCAATCCCTGTGCACGCAGTGCTTCCACCCGTTGCACTGCCTCATGCGGCTCCGCGAGCACCACGCCCGCCCTGGGCGCGTAGTGTGACTCCAGCGAACCAGACACGCGCACCGTGGTCGACGTGCGCACCGGCACCGCGCGTCCCAGCACGCGCTCGATGTCCTCCGTCGCAAGTCCTCCGGGCCTGAGAATCGCGGGGGCTCCGGAGGACAGGTCCACGATGGTCGACTCCACGCCCACCGTGGACGGACCTCCGTCCAGCACCAGGTCCACGTCGTCGCCCAGGTCTCGCTGCACGTGCTCCGCGGTCGTCGGGCTCACCCGGCCGAAGCGGTTGGCGCTGGGCGCGGCCACGCCTCCTCCCAGTCGCTCGAGCACCTCCATCGCCACGGAGTGGCCGGGCACCCGCAGCGCCACCGTGTCCTGGCCTCCCGTCACCGCGTCCGTGGCCTTCGACGTACGCCGCAGCACCAGCGTCAGCGGACCCGGCCAGAACGCCCTCGCCAGCGCCTTCGCTTCGTCCGGCACCTCACGGGCCCACTCCGGCAGGTACTCCTCATCCGGGATGTGGACGATGAGCGGGTGGTTCGCCGGCCGGCCCTTGATGGCGAAGACGCGGCGCACGGCCAGCTCGTCCTCGGCGTTGGCAGCGAGGCCGTAGACCGTCTCTGTTGGCAGGGCGATGACACCGCCGCGTCGCAGCAATTCGACTGCACGGTCGAGGAGGTCGGGAGTAAGCATGCTCGGGTCGCACTGTCTCCCTTGGAGAAACCATGGGCAAGCCGCACGTTTTCGAAGCGCACAGCCAGATGCCGGTCCCCGCCGCCGACCTCTTCTCCTGGCACACCCGCGAGGGGGCTTTCGAACGCCTGTCGCCCCCCTGGGAGACCGCTGAAGTCGTGGAGCGCTCCGGCGACGGCATCCGCCCCGGTGCCCAAGTCGTCGTCAAACTCCACCTGGGCCCCATCCCCCAGCGCATGGTCGCCGAACACACCGCCTACGTGGAGGGCTCCTCCTTCCAGGACACCCAGCGTGAAGGCCCGTTCGCGAAGTGGATCCACGACCACCGCATGAACCCCTCGGGCCCCCAGACCTCCATCCTGGATGACCACATCCAGTACGAACTGCCCGTGGGCGCGCTGGGGGACACCTTCGGCGGTGGCTACGCGCGCAAGCGCCTGGAGCGCATGTTCGCGTACCGCCATTCGCTCACCCGCGCGGACCTGCGCCGTCATGGGGCCTTCGCGAACGAGGGCCCGCTCACCGTGGCCATCGGCGGTGCGTCCGGCATGCTGGGCTCCGCGCTGGCGTCGTTCCTCACCACCGGCGGCCACCGCGTGAAGCGGTTGGTGCGCGGCCGGGCGAACGCTGCTCGCGGGGACATCTCCTGGGCTCCCGACAAGGGCACTGTCGACGCCGCGGGCCTGGAGGACGTGGACGCCGTGGTGCACCTGTCCGGCGCGAACGTGGGCGAAGGCCGGTGGACCGACGAGCGCAAGCAGGAGCTCCTCAAGAGCCGCACCGAGAGCACCCGCCTGCTGTGTGAGACGCTGGCCCGCGCCACCCGCAAGCCGCGCGTGCTCATCTGCGCCTCCGCTACCGGCTACTACGGCAGCCGGGGCGACGAGGAACTCACCGAAACGTCCTCCTCCGGCGACGGCTTCCTCGCGGACCTCACGCGCCAGTGGGAGGCCTCTACCGCGCCCGCACGGGAAGCGGGCATCCGCGTGGTGAACCTGCGCATCGGCGTGGTGCTGGACGCGCGCGGCGGGGCGCTCGCGAAGTTGGCGCTCGCGACCCAGGCGGGCGGCGGCGGGCCCGTGGGCTCCGGACGTCAGTGGCTGAGCTGGGTGTCCCTGGAGGACGTGCTGGGCCTCATCCAGTTCGCCATCTTCACCCCGTCCATCCAGGGGCCCCTCAACGCCGTGTCTCCGAACGCGGTGCGACAGGGCGAGCTGGCGAAGGTGCTGGGGAAGGTGCTCCACCGTCCCGCGGTGTTCCCGCTGCCCGCCGCAGTGGTGAAGACCGTGTTCGGGCAGATGGGCGAGGAGACCCTCCTGTCCAGCACCCATGCCCTGCCCACGGTGGCCCAGGCCCACGGCTTCTCCTTCCTCCTGCCCGGCCTGGAGGAGACGTTGCGCTTCACCCTGGGCCGGACCACCGACGGCGCCGAATACCGCCACGGGTAAGCCCCGTGCTTGACACTCCTCGGGAGGGGCGACAGAAGTGCGCCGTTTCCCCTCGCTTCGAGGAGTCCTGATTGATCCAGGTCGAAGGGCTGACGAAGTTCTACGGCGAGCACGCGGCCATCCGGGACCTGGCCTTCACCATCGGTCAGGGCGAGGTCATCGGCTTCCTGGGCCTCAATGGCGCCGGCAAGTCGACGACGCTCAAAATCCTGGGGTGCGTGCTGCTGCCCACCTCGGGCCGCGTCGTCATCGACGGGCACGACGTGGTGAGCCAGTCCCATGAGGTGCGCCAGCGCATCGGCTACCTTCCGGACGTGCCCCCCGTCTACGAGGAGATGACGGTGGGCGAATACCTGGCCTACGTCGCCCGGCTGCGCGACGTGCCCGCCAAGGCCACCGCGTCCCACGTCGGCGAAGCCGAGGAGAAGACCGGCCTGCGCGACGTGCACGGCGAGGTCATCTCCACGCTCAGCCACGGCTACCGCCAGCGCGTGGGACTGGCGCAGGCGTTGGTGCACAAGCCCGCGCTGCTCATCCTCGACGAGCCGACCAGCGGCCTGGATCCGCTTCAAATCGTGGAGATGCGCGACGTCATCCGCGGCCTCAAGGGCGCGCACACGGTGCTCGTGTCCAGCCACATCCTCCCGGAGATCTCCCAGACGTGTGACCGGCTGCTCATCATCCACAAGGGCACGCTGCTGGCGCAGGGCAGTGAAGAGGATCTGTCGCGGAGCCTGGGCGGCCCGTCCATCGTGCTGGAGGTGCGGGGCGACCGCGCTCGGGCACTCGAAGCGTTGCAGGGCTTCGGCGCGGTGGAGGTGCGGGAAGGGGCGGGCGGAGTGCTGGCCCTGAAGGTCGCGGCGGCGCCGGATATTCGGCCCCAGGTGGCGCGGGCGGTGGTGGGCGCGGGACTGGAGTTGTTGCGCTTGGACGCGAACGAGGGACAGCTGGAGGCGCTGTTCCTGCGCCTGACGCATGGGCAAGAGGTGAAGGCGTGAAGGCGCTCTTGATTGCTCGCCGCGAGCTGGCCGGCTACCTGCGCACGCTCAGCGGCTACGTCATCCTGGCCATCATCCTCGCGGTGAACGGGCTGTTCTTCAATGCGTACGCCCTGGGCGGCGCGAGCAAGCGCTCCGCGGAGGTGCTGTCCGGCTTCTTCTACTACTCCAGCGGCTTCACCATCGTGGCGGCCATCCTGGTGTCCATGCGGCTGGTCGCGGAGGAGCGTCAGACGGGCACGCTGCCGTTGCTGTACGCGTCGCCGGTGCGGGACCGGGACATCGTGCTGGGCAAGTTCCTGGCGGGGCTCGCGTTCCTGGCGCTGTACCTGCTGCTCACGCTCTACATGCCGCTGCTGGTGCTGGTGAACGGCAAGGTGTCCTTCGGGCACGTGGCCGCGGGCTACCTGGGGTTGCTGCTGCTGGGCAGCGCGTCGCTGGCGGTGGGCACGTTCGGGTCGTCGCTCGCGAAGAACCAGCTGCTCGCGGCCATCTTCTCCGCGGTGATGCTGGTGGCGCTCATCCTGTGCTGGCTGCTGGCGCGCATCACCGAGCAGCCGCTGTCCGACGTCTTCAGCGCGATGTCGCTGTGGAATCAGCACTTCCCCCCGTTCCAGGCAGGGCTCATCCACGTGCGGGACGTCGTCTACTACCTGGTGGTCACCTACGTGGCGCTGTTCGCGGCGACGCGGGTGCTGGAAGCGCGGAGGTGGCGATGAGCTCGCCGGCTTCTTTCGGGACGGGGCTCGCCGCGACGGGGGCGTTCGTCGCGGGGCTCGTGGCCGTGTTCCTCGCGGAGCGCGTGCTGGGCGTGGGCTCTGGCCGCGTGGCGCTGGCGTCGCTGGGCACCGCCGTGGTGGTGGCGGCGACGGCGTGGCGCGCGGTGCGGATGATCGCCGCGCCCGCGGACCGGCGCGCGCTGGAGCGGTGGGTGCTCACGCTGTACGTCGTGGGGCTGGCCGCGCTGGTGCTCTACTTCGTGAAGGGGGACGTGGGGACGGCGCTCCTCGGTGAGCCGCTGTCGCGTTCGTCGCCCAGGCTGTCGGTGGTGCTCGCGGTGCTGTTCCCGGCGCTGCTGTTGTGCTCGCTCGTGCCGCTGGCGATGGTGGAGGCCGCGCTCGTGGCGATGGCTCGGGCGCAGGTGCCGGAGACGGGGCGCGTGAAGAGCGCGCTGTTCTCAGGGCTGGGCATGGCGTTCGTCATCGTGTTCGCGTTCGCGGCGACGTACGTGGCGACGCAAGCGGATCCGACCTGGGACCTGTCGTACTTCCGGACCGCGAAGCCGGGCGATGCGACGCGCAAGCTGGTGCGCGGCCTCAACGAGCCCTTGCAGGTGACGCTCTTCTTCCCGCCCGCGAACGAAGTGGGCGAGGCGGTGCGGCAGTACTTCCGCGACCTGGAGCCGGAGAGTCCGCAGCTGGGCGTGGAGTCGTTGGACCAGGCGGTGGAGCCCGCGCGCGGCAAGGCCCTGGGCGTCAGCAACAACGGCTCCGTGGTGCTGTCGCGGGGGGCCCGCAAGGAGATCCTCACGCTGGGATTGGACCCGGAGCGTGCTCGCGGGCAGCTCCAGCGGCTGGACGCGGAGGTGCAGCGGCGGCTGCTGGCGGTGGCGAAGCCCCAGCGCATCGTCTACCTCACGGGAGGCCATGGGGAGCGCGCCGACACGCGCCCCGTGCAGGGTGAGGCGGCCCGGCCGTCGGTGGCGCAGTTCAAGGAGTTGCTGCGCTCGCAGAACGTGGATGTGCGCACGCTCACGGTGGCGGAGGGGCTGGGCTCGGCGGTGCCGGGCGACGCGGCGATGGTTGCGGTGCTGGGGCCCACGCGGGAGCTGCTCCCGGAAGAGGCCACCGCGCTGCGCGAGTACTGGGAGCGGGGAGGGCGGTTGTGGATCGCGCTGGAGCCGGATGGTGCGGCGCTGGAGCCGTTGCTGCAGCCGATGGGATTGAAGTCCCTGCGCGTGCCGCTGGCGAATGACCGGGTGTACTTCCGCACCACGCGTCAGCTGAGCGACCGGGCCAACCTGGGCACGGCGAGCTTCTCCTCGCACCCGTCGGTGACGTCGCTGTCCGCGCTGGGCTCACAGGGTGCGGTGGCTTTCATGGGTGCGACGGCGCTGGAGCCGCTGACGCCGCCCGTTCCCGGCGTGATGCTGGACACGAGCGTGCGCGCGCAGGGCGAGACGTTCGCGGACCGCAATGGCGACTTCGAGCCGGAGCCGGGCGAGGTCACGAAGGCGTGGCCGCTGGTGGTGGCGGTGGAGCGGCCAGCCCCGGAGGGCAAGCCCGCGCCGCGCGCGGTGGTGATGGCGGACGCGGACGCGCTGGGTGACGGCATCCTGGGCAACGTGGGCAATGCGTATCTCGCGGTGGACACGCTGCGCTGGCTCTCTGGCGAGGAGGCGCTCTCCGGCGTGACGACGAGCGAGGAGGACGTGCCGTTGCAGCACACGCGCTCGCAGGATGTCGTGTGGTTCTACGCGACGGTCTTCGGGATGCCGCTGGCGGTGCTGGCGGTGGGCTTCTTCGTGACGCGGCGGCGTGGACGGCGTGCGCCCCGGAGCACCGCGGTGGTGGGAGGTGCGCGATGAAGGCTCGCGACGTGGCGGTGCAGGGCGTGCTGGCGGGCGTGGCGCTCGTGGCCGCGTTCTTCGTGTGGCAGCGCGAGCCTTCGCGTGCGCAGGGGGAGGTGACGGTGGAGGACGCGCAGGCGAGCGCGCTCGACCGCATCCGGTACGACGAGGAGTCGCGCTTCGTGGAGTTGTTCCGCGACCCCCAGGACCGTGACACCGTCTGGGTCCGCCTGGGCAACAAGCCCGCGAAGCCGGGGGCCGAAGCTGGAGTCGCCAGTGATGCGGGCAGCGCCGCGCTCGACGCGGGAGCACTGGCCCACGTGACGTTCGACGCAGGCCCGCAGGTTGGCGCGAACTCGCCAGCAAGTGCCGGCAACACAGGCGCGCTCACCGAGACCACCGACGCTGGGGTCGCGCCTCGGGCCAACACAGGCGCGCTCGCGATGACCACCGACGCGGGGGTTGGCTCTCGCGCCAACGCAGTCGCGCTCGCGGTGACCACCGACGCGGGGATTGAGCCTCGCGCCAACGCAGTCGCGAACGCCTCCGCCGACGCGGGGACACCCGCGAGCCCCGCCCCGGTTTCTCCGCCCCGCGAGCTGCGCGGCAACGACGTCGCGCTGAAGCTGTTCTCCCGCTTCGCTCCGCTGCGCGCGCAGCGGGACCTGGGCGTCCTGGACGACAAGAAGCTGGACGAAATCGGCCTCGCGAAGACGGAGCGCGGCCTGACGCTCACGCTGGATGGCACTCCGAAGACGTTCCGCCTCGCCACGCCCGCTTCGGGCTGGGGCGCCCCCTATCTCCAGCGCACGACCGACGGGCACGTCTTCCTCCTCGGGCCCGGACTGCTGCCGGACCTGGAGGCCGCGGCCAGCCGGCTCGTGGACCGGCGCCTGCACACCTTCGACGTGGACGGCTTCGACCACATCGTCATCTCCACCGGCACCACGTCCCGCGCCTTCGTCGCCAGCGGCAAATCGCCAGGCGCTGTGCAGCTGTCGCCCGTGGACGCCCCCGGCACTCCGGACGACTTCGCCCGCAACTGGCATGACCGCCTGTGGCGCCTCACCCCCGTGGAACTCCTGGGCCGAGGCGAAGCCCCTCCGGGCCCGGCCCCCACGCCGGCCTTCCGCGTGGAATACCAGCGCGCCGGCAAGCCCGTGGGCGAGCTCTCCATGGCGAAGACGCCGGACGGTTCGTGGTACGCGCGCACGGAGTTCACCGCCGGCTGGACGCGCATGGGCGGCGGACTGGAGCTCCTGGCCGAGGACGCCGCGAAGCTCACCGCGCCGCGCTGAGGCTCACCGTGCGGTGGACTCCGCCTCCACGTCCAACCGCACGTCCACGAAGCTGTAGGCCGGCCACGGCCCCGTGAACCGGAACGTGTACGCGTCCAGCCGCGCCACCAGCGACTGCACCCGCGCCTCGAACGCGGCCACCCGCGTGCGGTCCACCAGCCAGGCCGTGTTGAGCATCATCCTCTCACCCAGCGGCGGCGCTTCGTGCGTGGCCTCCGCCAACGGCCGCAGGCCCGCCCTCAGCCCGTCCAGGTCCTTCCGGGTGCAGTCGTGCAGCGCCGCCTCCAGCCGAGCCTCGTGGTCCTCCTCGAGCTCGGCGGGGCCGCGCGCCAGCTCCGGCCGCGTCTCCTGCAACCTGCGCGTCAGCGCGTCGCCGTGGCAGTACACCTTCAGCCCCAGCTCCACCCGGCCCTCCAGCTCGGACAGCGCCCGGCTCAGCGGCGCGCGCGCCACGCGCAACAACTCCCGCACGCGCTCCTCCGACGGCAGCACCGTCCCGAAGGCCACCGGCACCAGCGTGTGCTCGCGCACCACGGCCTCCGTGACGCGCTGGTGCATCAGGAGGTACGTCCGCGTGGGCACCACCCGGGGGCCCGCCACTTCGGACACCAGCGCCGTGAGGCCGCCCTCGTGCACCCGTCGCACCGGGGCCTCATCCAGCCCCGCGAGGTCCAGCGTCCATCCGCTGTCCTCGCGCACGATGCCGTAGAGGTAGTGTACCCGTCCCTCGCGCGAGGACTCCGCCTGGGTCTTCGTCGTCATGACGTGCCCCCTCCGTGCAGCCAAGGCTTCAGCGCGTGGATGCCGCCTCGCGCAGGGCGATCATCTTCTTCACCTGGTCCACCAGCGCGTCCGGCAGGCACGGCTTGGTGACGTACGCATCACACCCGGCCTCGTTCGCGTCCTCCGAGTGGCCCTTCAGCGCGTGCCCCGTGAGCGCCACCACCGGGATGCCCTTCGTGCGCGCGTCGCCCTTCAGCCGGCGCGTCGCCTCCCAGCCGTCCATCACCGGCAGCGACAGGTCCATCAGGATGACGTCCGGCACCAGCTCGAAGGCCTTGTCCAACGCCTCCTGGCCGTTCTTCGCCTCCGCCACGCGGAAGCCGGAGAACTCCAGGTACTCCGCGTACATCTCCCGGGCATCCTGGTAATCGTCCACCACCAGCACGAGCGGCTTTGTCTTTTCCGGGGTGTTGGTCATGTCCGTCTCGCACGTCTTGGAAAGTGCAGGGTGAAGGTCGAACCCTGGCCCGGCGCACTCTGGAGGGAGACGCGTCCCCCCAGCATGTCGGCCAGTCGGCGGCAGATGGACAGGCCCAGGCCCGTTCCCCCATAGGCACGCGTGGGCGAGCTGTCCACCTGCTGGAAGTCCTCGAAGATCTTCTCCTGGTTCGACACGTCGATTCCGATGCCTGTGTCCTTCACCGAGATGGCCACGGTGCCGGTGCCGTTCTGATACTCCGCCGCCACGTGCACGCCGCCCTCGTGCGTGAACTTCAGCGCGTTGGACAACAGGTTGAGGACGATCTGCTTCACCTTCTGTCGGTCGCTCCACACCCCTGGCAGCCCCTCATCCAGGCGCGTGTCCACCGTCAGCTTGCTGCGCGCGATGATGGGGTCCATCTCCGCCATCACCTCCTGGAGCAGCTCCGGGATTCCGAAGTCCGACAGGTGCAGCGGCATCCGTCCCGCCTCGATGCGGGTGATGTCCAATATCTCGTTGATGACCTCCAACAGGTGCCGCCCGTTGGAGTCGATGCGCGTGAGGTTCCTCCGCTGCGGCGGCGTCATCTCCCCGGACACGCCCTGCAGCAGCATGTTCGTGTAGCCGAGGATGGCGTTCAGCGGCGTGCGGAACTCATGCGACATGTTGGCCAGGAACTGCGACTTGGCCGCGCTCGCCTGCTCCAGCTGGATGGCCTGACGGCGCAGCTTCTCGTTCTGCTCCGCCAGCTCCGCGGTGGCGGACTGCACGCGGGCCTCCAGCTCGCTGGAGACCTCCTTCACGCGCTCCAGCAGCCGCGCCCGCTCCAGCACCTCCGTGCGGTCGTGGAACACGGTGACGATGCCCGTCAGCTCGCCCCCGTCGCCCAGCACCTTGTTGGCCATGGCCTCCATGGGCACGGGCGCGCCGGTGGACGGGTCGTCCAGCGTCAGCTGGCTCTTCCAGCGTGACACGCTCGCGTTCACCGGCCCCAGCAGGTTCGCGAGGAAGGACGCGAAGAGGGCGTCGTTGGCGCGCACCCGACGCAGCGTGGACTCGCCGCCGGGGCCTTCCTCGTGAGGCCACGCGAAGAGGCGCTCGGCCGGGTCGTTCATCATCACCATGCCGCCCGCCGGGTCGGTCAGGATGATGGGGTCCGCCACCGAGTCCAGCACCCGGTCCAGGCGGTGGCGCTCGCTCCGGGCCTCGCGCTCCGTGGCGCGCAGCTGCCGGTAGCTCTCCCCCAACGCCTGCGTGGCGCGGCCCAGGTCCGTCAGGTTGCGCAGCACGCTCACCACCACGGACGGCCCGTCCGGTGCCAGCACCGGCGTGGTGACCAGCTCGAAGAGCAGGTCCATGCCCTCCAGCGGATCCACCAGCGGCACCTCGCGCCGGTGCACGGACGTGCCTCCCTGCGCGAGCGTCTCCCGGAACAGGCGCTGGTTGAGCTCCACGGCGCGCGTGCGGCCGGGGCTTGCGTCCGGGCCCGCCACCAGCAGTCCTTCCGCGCGGGCGTTGGCGAAGAGCAGCGTGCCGTCCGTGTCCGTGAGCAGCACGGGGTCCGACACCGCGTTGATGACCCGGCGCAGCAGCCGGTCCGGCTCCGGGCGGCGCGGCGCCCGCGCATCCGAGGCCAGCTGCCGGGCCAGGTGCGGACCCGCGCACGACGCCACCCACGCCACGTCCTCCGGCACGGCCGGGCCGGGCAGCCCCACCACCAGCAGCGCGGCCGCGGGCGCTCCAGTGCGGCCCAGCGGCACCGCGAGGAACCCACCGGGCATCGCCGCGCCCTCGACAGCGTCCGCCGCCAGCCACCGCGCCCCGGGCCGGTTGCGGAAGCCAGCGAGCGGCGAGCCCTGCGTGTCCCACGCCCGGGCCAGCGCGACCTGCTGCGCGCCCGTCAGCCCTTCACTGGCCAGGCACACGGACGCACCCGCGCCATCCCCCGGCCCCACACAGGCGGTGGACGCGCCGTGCCTGCGCGCGAGCCACTCCACGACCGCTCGCGCACAGGCGACGGCGGACTCGCAGGCGAGCAGGTGCTCGGCGAGCACGAGGCGCGCCCCGGGGTCGGCTTCGGCGGGGGGCAGCGGGGCTGGAGACGCCACGACCTTACGCTCCGGGTGAAGGGGGACGCGGGGAACGACCGCGTTCCAGCGAGTCTGCGGTGCGGACCTCCGAAAATGCCACCACGATGCGCGCCTCCCCCTCCAAAGAAGAGGGGCGGCCCAGGACCTCCAGGGCCGGCGAGTCGAAGCGCAACCCCCTGTCCAGCAGGCGGTCCAGCACGTCCACCAGGCTGGCCCCGCCAGCCACGCGTTCCACGGGCATTCGGCGCATGCTCCTTGGGTCCGCCCGGCGCGGACCTTCGGGTCCAAGGGCCGTTCTAACGCGCTGGTGCCGTCGCACCCCAGCCCCGTTCACGCCCGGCCCCTGACTGACCAACACCCGGGGCGAAGCTCTGTTGGGTCGCATACACCCGGCGCTGGGCAACCGGCCGGGCGGGGCTCGGCAGGCATGGCTTATGCCCTGGGAAGCGGATTCCTAGCCTTCCAGCATGAATGAAGAGCGCCAGCACAAATCCCTCTGGACGGTGACGACGCTTCCCCGGGACTTCCCCTCCCTGCCGGGCGACCTGGACGTGGACGTGGCCATCATCGGCGGGGGCATCGCGGGCCTGACGACCGCCTGGCTGCTCAAGCGCGCCGGCAAGAAGGTGGCCGTGCTGGAGATGCACCGCGTCCTCTCCGGCCAGACGGGACAGACGACCGCGCACCTCACGGAGCTGCTGGACACGCCGTACACCACGCTCCTGAAGGACTTCGGTGAGAAGGGCGCGCACCTGGCCGCGTCGTCCAGCCGCGCCGCCATTGAACAGATTGCGTCCCTGGTGGAGACGCTCGCCATCGACTGCGGCTTCACCCGCGTGCCGGGCTTCCGCTACGCGGAGACAGAGGCCGAGCTGCGCGACCTGTTGCACGAGGTGTCCGCGGCGCGGCAGGCCGGACTGCTGGCGTCCTACACGAAGGAGTTGCCGCTGCCCTTCCCGGTGAAGGGCGCGCTGCGCGTGGAGGACCAGGCGGTGTTCCACCCGCGGCAGTACCTGCTCGCGCTCGCGGACCGCATCCCCGGCGATGGCTGCCACCTCTTCGAGAACACCAAGGTCGTGGACATCCATGACGGCGCGCCCTGCCGCGTCGTCACGGAGAAGGGCACCGTGACGGCGAAGGCGGTGGTGGAGGCCACCACCACGCCGCTCAACCGCGTGGCCATGCACACCAAGCTCTACCCGTACCGCACCTACGCGGTGGCGGCCCCGCTGGAAGGGCCGCTGGAGCCGGGCCAGTACTACGACAGCCGCGACCCGTATCACTACGTCCGCACGCAGCGGGTGGACGGCGTGTCCTACGTCATCGTGGGCGGCGAGGACCACAAGGTCGGCAGCGAGGAGGACACCGCCGCGCGCTTCGCCGCGCTGGAGGCGTACACGCGCGACCGCTTCCCCGTGAAGCGCATCACGCACCGCTGGTCCGGACAGGTCATCGAGTCCGCGGACGGCCTGCCCTATATCGGCCGCAACGTGGGCAGCCGCCACGTGTACGTGGCCACGGGCTTCTCTGGCACGGGCATGACGTTCGGCACGCTCGCGGGCATGGTGCTGTCGGACCTCATCCTCGGCAACCAGAACCCCTACGCCGCGCTGTACGACGCGGGCCGGGTGAAGCCCAAGGCCGGCGCCAAGGACTTCATCCAGGAGAACGCGGAGGTGGCCTTCCGCTTCGTCGCGGACCGGCTTGCCAGGCCGGACGGACACCACCTGGCGGACGTGGCGCCGGGCGAGGGAAAGATCCTGGAGGTGGATGGCCGCAAGGTGGCCGTCTACCGCGAGGAGAACGGCACGCCACACGCGGTGTCCCCGGTGTGCACGCACCTGGGCTGCCACGTGCACTGGAACAACGCGGAGCGCTCCTGGGACTGCCCCTGCCACGGCGGCCGCTTCAGCCCCACCGGGCGCGTGCTCAACGGTCCCGCGCTCAAGGACCTGCCGTCCGTGAAGCTGCCGATGAAGTGAGAAGTGCGTGCGGGTGGGCTTCCTTTCGGGCGGTCCCACCCCCATCTCTCTGCACATCCACTTTCATTCAGGGGGCAGGGAATGAACGCGTTGGAACTGATCAAGCAGCAGCACGAAGAGGTGTCCAAGCTCTTCAAGAAGTACGAGAAGCTGGCGGACCACGCGGACGACCAGCGCCAGGAGTTGTTCGAGCAGATCGCCGACCGGCTGGGCGCGCACGCGAAGATTGAAGAGCTGTACCTGTATCCGGCGATCAAGAAGGACGACACGGAGGACGAGCTGCGCGAGGCCGTGGAGGAGCACCTCGCCGTCAAGCGCCTCATCGCGGACCTGCTGGACATGGAGCCCTCCGACGAGGAGTTCGACGCGAAGATGAAGGTCCTCCAGGAGCAGGTGGAGCACCACGTCGAGGAGGAGGAGAAGGACCTCTTCAAGGCGGCGCGGAAGATCCTGACCAAGGATCAGCTGGAGGACCTGGGCATCCAGTTGGAGGAGGAATACGACTCCCTGATGGAGGGCGAGCCCCGCAACGACGTGCCCGAGGAGACGGAGCGGGCCGCGCCCATCTAGCGCGGCGCGTCCGAAGCAACACGGGGGTTGCGCGTGGCGTGGGGCCGGGCAGCATGCGGCCCATGCCGCGCGCTCCTGTTTCCCCCCCTGTGTTGCTGCCGGATGCCTTCACGCCCGCCGCGCGCCGCGCCCTCGTGCGCGCGGACCCCATCCTGGGCACGCTCTTCAAGACGATTGGCCCGTTCCGCTTCGAGCGGTCCCCGCTGCACAGCCCCTTCGAAGCGCTGGCGCACTCCATCGTCTACCAGCAGCTCCACGGCCGCGCGGCCGCGACCATCTTCGGCCGCGTCTGTGAGCGGGTGGGGCAGGGCAAGGGCTTCACGCCCCAGAAGCTGCTCGCGCTGCCGGACACCACGCTGCGCGAGGCCGGGCTGTCCGCGAACAAGCTGCTGGCCATCCAGGACCTGGCGCGCAAGACGGTGGACGGCACGGTGCCGCCGCTCGCGCGCGTGCGCCGCATGTCCGACGCGGACCTCATCGAGCACCTCACGCAGGTGCGCGGCATTGGCCAGTGGACCGTGGAGATGCTGCTCATCTTCCGCCTGGGCCGGCCGGACATCCTCCCCGTGGACGACTTCGGCGTGCGCAAGGGCTTCATGATGCTGCATGGCCTGAAGGAACAGCCCAAGCCCAAGGCGCTGCTGGCGTACGGCGAGCGCTGGCGCCCTTATCGCAGCGTGGTGAGCTGGTACCTGTGGCGGGCGGCGGACAAGCCCGTGGGCACCTTCGCACCGCCGGAGGGCGGCTAGCCGAGCAGGGGCCGGGAGCGCACCGTCCCTTGCCTTGGCGCGCGGGCGTCCTCACCCGTTAGGGACGGAGGAATCCCGCGCATGCGTGCACTCACCTACCAAGGTCCCTATCGCGTCCAGGTGGAGCAGAAGCCGGACCCGCGCATCGAGCATCCGCAGGACGTGGTCCTCAAGGTCACCCGCGCCGCCATCTGCGGTTCGGACCTGCACCTCTTGCACGGCCTGGTGCCGGACACGCGCGTGGGCTGCACCTTCGGCCACGAGTTCACCGGCGTGGTGGAGGAGGTGGGCAAGGAGGTGTCGCAGCTGAAGAAGGGCGACCGCGTGGTGGTGCCCTTCAACATCTCCTGCGGCACCTGCTTCTACTGCCAGCGCGGCCTCACCGGGAACTGCGAGAACAGCAACCCCGGCAGCGACGTGGCCTCCGGCGTCTACGGGTACTCGCACACCACGGGCGGCTTCGACGGCGGGCAGGCGGAGTACGTGCGCGTGCCCTTCGCGGACGTGGGGCCCATGAAGATTCCGGACGACATGGACGACGAGTCCGTCCTCTTCCTCTCCGACATCCTGCCCACCGGCTACCAGGCCGCGGAGATGGGCGAAATCAAGGGCGGCGAGACGGTCGTCGTCTTCGGCGCGGGCCCGGTGGGCCTCTTCGCGATGAAGTCCGCGTGGCTGATGGGCGCGGGCCGCGTGGTGGCGGTGGACCACGTGCCGTACCGCCTGGAGTTCGCCCGCAAGTTCGCCAACGTGGAGACGGTGAACTTCAAGGAGGTGGGCGACATCATCCTGCACCTGAAGGAGATGTTCGACGGCCGCGGCCCGGACGTCTGCATCGACGCGGTGGGCATGGAGGCGGAAGGCTCGCGCGCGCACCGCGTGCTGGGCCTGGGACTGAAGCTGGAGGCCGGCGCGCCCACCGTCATCGAGTGGTGCATCAACTCCGTGCGCAAGGGCGGCAACGTCTCCATCATCGGCGTGTACGGGCCGCCGTGGAACTTCGTGCCCATTGGCACCGCGATGAACAAGGGCCTGACGCTGCGGATGAACCAGGCGAACACGCGCCGGTACATGCCGCACCTGCTGGAGCACATCCAGAAGGGCCGCATCGACGCGAAGAGCATCATCACCCACCGCTTTCCGCTGGAGCAGGCGCCGGACGCCTACCACCTGTTCGCGCAGAAGCAGGACGGGTGCGTGAAGTGTGTCCTCATGCCGCACGGCCACGCCTGACAGACACCACTCGCCATCACAGGAGGCACGTCATGCCCCAGAAGACGACGCGGAAATCGAGTCGAGCGAAGAACGGCCACGCGAAGGCGCGGGCGAAAGCGAACCCCACTTCGGCCGTGGACCAGGACCCCGCCAACCGTCCGGGCGTCCCCATGGAGACGGCGCCGAAGCCGCTGGCGGGTGCGCGCGCGCCCATCGCGCTCCAGCACGCGGAGGTGCCGGTGTTCAAGCACGCCGGCCGCAAGCAGATGCCGCCCGTGTTCGGCACCGCCCAGCCTCCGAAGGGGCTGAGCGGCTTGCTGCGAAAAGCGGCCTACGCGAAGCCCGACCACAAGCCCGGCCACTGGATGTTGCTGATGCTGGCGGACCGGGTGGACGTCTGGGAGCACCGGCTCAGGAGGTCCCTTCCGTGGGCCGCTCCTTCCGCGGCGGTCCTCGTCGCAGGGGGCCTGATGTGGCGGGGCCGCCGGGCGTGAGGCGCGGGCCTTACGCGTCCCGGCCGTTGTAGGGGAAGGGCGTGACCGTGGACAGGTCCAGGCCGTCCAGGCAGCGCAGGTTGACGGCGAACATCTCCTTGCCGTCCGGGCCCTTGCCGGTGGCGTAGGACTCCACGCCGCAGGTGGGGCAGTGCAGGTGGTTGATGACCTTCTTGTTGAACTGGTAGGTCTGCACCACGTTCGCGCCGGAGAGGGACTTGAACTGCTCCGGCGGGACGAACGTCAGCACCGCGCCAATCTTGTGGCAGATGGAACAGTTGCAGCTCACCACCTGCGCCAGGTCCGTGGTCGCCTCGTAGCGGACCTGTCCACAGTGGCAGCCACCCGTATACGTCTTCATCTCCGCCATGGTGCTTCCTCCCGGTGCTGCGTGATGCCCGGGCCGGAAGCGCGCTTCCGCCCACCCGGTGCGTGTGACGCGCATCAATGAACGGAGGCGGCGGGGACCGCAAGCGCGCAGGTGACGTCCCGGCGCGCTTGCGGCGGTGCGTCACGTCAGTCCGCGTACGTCGTCACGGACATCATCCGCACGAAGCGGCGGTCCGTGCTCACCGCCGCGATGGCGAAGCCCTGCGTGTAGCTCGGCGCGCCGCACCCGCGGCAGCTCCAGCCCGTCCTGTAGAGCCGGTTGCTGTTGCGCGAAATCGCCGTGATGTAGGCCACCGCGCCCTCCACCTCGTCCACGTTGTAGCTGTACGCGCTGAGCTGCCCGATGAGCTCCCGCACGGTGATGGGCTCGAAGATGCTGGCCTGCGGACCGAAGGCGTTGCTGAACGCCTCGCCCAGCGTCTGCTGGTTGGCCACGCCCTGGCCGTTGGGGATGTAGCCCTCGTAGATGCGCGCGGAAGAGAACGAGCCGGTGGCGCCGAACAGCACCGCGGGCGTCTGGGCGACGGGGTACAGGTTCAGCGGGTAGCCCGTGAGGAGCGTGTCGTTCACCTCGTAGAAATCCGCGAAGTACTTCGCCGCGGTGCCCGTCATGGACTGCTGGAAGGGCGTGTCGCTGAGGCGGGTGGTGAGATAGGCGCGCTCGGCGCTGTCCACGCCATAGCCGACGTCGTTGAGGAACGCGTCCAGCGCGTTGCGGATCTCCGAGCGGAGGACGGTCGTGCCGCCGGGGCTGCTGGCGCTCTTCGCGGCGGTGATGCTCGCCTCGAAGGCGGGGATGCTGGTGGTGGAGTCAGCGAACGCCGGAGCGGAGAACAGCATCAGGGCGCCCACCAGCGACTTCATCGACAGGGTCTTCATGGAGAGCCTCTTCATTCAAGGGGGAGTACCGCGAGCGACGCGCTGGCCAGTACCACGCTCCCCTGACACATCCGGCGTGAGGTTCCGGTGACACGCGCGCTCGTGACACGCTCGTGAAAGAGCGTGTCGCGGGACTGGAATGTTTCAGGACGTCCGCTGTGCGGCGGTGCGTCGCATCAGTCGTTCCCGAAGTCCGCTGTCCACACGGAGACCATGCGCACGAAGCGGCGGTCCGTGCTCACCGCGGCGATGACGTAGCCCCGCGTGTTCCACGGCGAAAAGCTGCACCGGCGGCAGGTCCAGTCCGCGACGTACAGCCGGTTGCTGTTGCGCGAAATCTGCGTGATGTAGGCCACCGCGCCCTCCACCTCGTCCACGCTGGGGGTGCTGCCCTTGATGGAAGTGGTGCCAAGCCGCTCGATGAGCTCCTTCACGGTGATGGGCTGGAAGGGGCCGACGGGCGGCTCGAAGTAGGTGGTGAACGCGGTGCCCAGCGTGGCCTGGTTGGCGATGCCCTGGCCGTTGGGGATGTAGCCCTCCCGGATGTCCGCGTTGGACGCCAGCGGACCGGTGGCGCCAAACAGCGACGCGGCGGTGCCGGCGACGGAGCCCTGGTACAGCGGGTAGCTCGTGAAGGTCGCGTCGTTCAGCTCGTAGAAGTCCGCGTAGTACTTCGCCGCGGTGCCCGTCAGCGACTGCTGGAACGGCGTGTCGTTGAGGCGCGTGGTGAGGTAGGCGCGCTCGGCGCTGTCCACGCCCTGGGGGCCGCCGGTGTCGTAGATGAACGCCTCCATCGCGGTCCGGAGCTCCGAGCGGAGGATGGTCGCGCCACCGGGGCTCAAGGGGCCCTGCGCCGTGGAGATGCTCGCTTCAAAGGCAGGGATGCTGGTGGTGGACGAGGCGAAGGCCGCCGGAGCGGCGAACAGGGCCAGACCGCTCAGCAGCGACGTCATCGACAGGGTCTTCATGGGGACCTCTTCATTCGCGGCCCGTGTCACGGGCGCGCGTTCAAGGGGGGCACCGCGGACGACTCGGTGGCCAGTACCACGCTCCCCTGACAGCGCTCACGCGCGTGAATCAGCGTGTCGCGAGGCTGGAATGTTTCACGATGCGGGCTGCGGTGCCGCGGGCGTGGGCACGTTGCGGCGCAGGGGCGCGAGCAGCGCGAGGAACGCGGCGGACAGCGCGACGCCCAGGAGGAACATGTTCCCGTAGCCCAGGTTGCCGAACTTCGGATCCGCGAGCAGGCCCGCCAGTGGCCCCGCGGGCGCTTTGCCCGCGACCTCCACGCTGGCCAGCAGCGTGTAGTGCGTGGCGCCGATTCTCCGGTCCGTGCGCGACATCATGAACGCGAACATCACGGTGGTGAGCGCGCCGCCGAAGAACTCCTCGGTGAGCGTGACGCCCAGCACGCCCGCGTCGCTGACGCCCGCCTGCGTGAGCAGCCACCTCCCCGCGAGCGGCAACAGGCGCAGCGTTCCGGTGAGGGCCACCGCGCGCAGCAGCGGCAATCGCGCGGCGAGGAGCCCACCGCACGTGGACCCCAGGAGCGACGCGGCGGTGCCCCACGTGCCCACCCACAGGCCGATGCGCGCCGGCGTGAAGCCCGCGTCCACGAGGAAGGGCTTGTAGAGGACGTCGGACATCGTCTCGCCCAGCTTGTACGTGCCGATGAAGAGCAAGAGCCACCCGGTGCCCGGCACGGTGAGCGCGGACTTGATGCGGGCCCAGAGCGCGGGCCAGTCCAGCTTCGCGGACTCGGGGCCTTCGGCTTCGCGCGGAGGCGGCTCGCGCACGAAGAGGACGATGGTGAAGACGGTCAGGCACAGCGCCGACATGACGAGGAACAGCCCGGACCACCCGATGCTCGCGCTTGCCCACACCAGGAGACCGCCCCCGGTGAGCATGCCCAGCTTGTAGCCCACCACCTGCGCGGTGTTGCCCAGGCCCAGCTCCTCCGGACGCAGCAGGTCCACCGCCAGGCCGTCCACCGCGATGTCCTGCGTCGCGGCGAAGAGGTTCATCACGAAGATGAGGCTCAACAGCAGCGGCAGCGAGTCCTGCCCCGCCGCGAAGGCCGCCCCCGCGCATGCGAGGGCCAGGCCCGCCTGCATGGGGAGAATCCACGAACGCCTGCGCCCGATGCGCGCGGAGCCGTAGCGGTCCACCAGCGGGGCCCACAGCGCCTTGAGCATCCATGGCAGCGACAGCGCGCCAGCGAACCCCAGCGCTGCCAGAGACACGCCGCGCGTGCGCAGGTAGACGGGCAGCGCCGTCACCTGGAAGCCGAAAGGCAGCCCCTGCACGAAGTACAGCGCGCACAACAGCCACAGCCGGGACGGGATGCGTCGCATGGTCGTGGCGCGAGCATAGGCACGCCCCCTGGCCTGAGTCGTGGGCCTATACTCGCCGTTCCAGTCACTCCCAGGGAGCCGCATGCCGGAGCGAGCCGCAACCGAGTCGGGAATCATCGTCGTGGAGCTGTCCGCCGAGCACGAGCTGGAGGCGGACCACGTGGACGCGGTGGTGGATGTGAAGGCGTCCTCGTTCTTCACCGGCAACGCGGCCTTCGCCAACGCGAAGGAGGTGGCCGCGCTGGTGCGCCTCATGGAGGACCTGGGCGTGCAGGCCTCGGCCTTCACCCTCCAGTCGGTGCAGGCGGAGACCCAGGAGGGGCTGCTCACGCGCTCCTCGTCCGCCCTCTACACGGTGCGCATCCGCCTGGTGGACATGGCCCGGGTGGGGGACGTGCTCGCCGCGCTGTCCGGCCTGAAGCAGGCGACGCTGCGCGAGCTCAAGTGGGGCTACACGCACGAGCCGGAGGCCCGGCAGGACTGGCTGGAGGCGCTGGCCCGCGAGTCGGTGAAGAAGGCACGCCGCGTGGCCGCCGGGCTGGGCGTGACGGTGGCCGGGCTGCACCGCTTCTCCGAGCGCACCTGGGAGTCGCGGGCCTTCGGGAACCACGGCGGCGCCTACGGAGGCGGGAACGAGGACGTGATGCCCATGGCCCCGTCGGGCAGCTACAGCGTGAAGCGGACGGCCTCGCTGGGCTTCCCCGTGTCCCACCGCAAGAAGGTGCACGTGATGGCCACCGCGGAGTTCCAGACGCACCCGGCCCCCGAGTCCTGAGTCGCTCGGGGCCGGAGCTTCGACTTCACGGCATGGCGCCGGGCGTGTGCTTGAGCACGAGCGACTCCAGCCGCAGGAGCGCCTTGTCCAGCGTCTCCCACGACGGGCCGAAGGACAGGCGCACGTAGTTGCGGAAGCGCGACGCCCGCGCGCGGCGCTTGCCGGGGTTCACGTCGAAGAACTCACCGGGCACGGTGATGACCTGGTGCTCCAGCGCGGCGCGGAAGAAGGCCATGCCGTCGTTGAGCGGCGCGGGCAGCCCGGACAGGTTGCCCCAGACGTAGAACGTCCCGTCCGGCGCGCGGTCCGTGCGGATGCCCAGCCGCTCCAGCCGGGAGTGGAACCGGTCCCGCTTCTCCCGGAACGTGTGGTGGATGGCGCGCGTCTCCGCCACCACCGCGTCCTCCTGGAGCAGCGGAATCGCCGCGCGCTGCAGGGGCCGGCTGCCGCCGCCGTCCAGGAAGCTGCCCGCGCTGGCGACCGTGTCGATGACCTGCCTGGGCCCCACCGTCCACGTCATGCGCCAGCCCGGGTAGCGCCAGTTCTTGGTGAGCCCGTCGAAGAGGATGACCGGGTCGCGGTTCACGTCCTCCACGTACCTGGCGGCGCTCTCCACCGGCAGCACGCCCGGGCGGCCCGTCCAGATGTAGTGCGAATAGAACTCGTCGATGAGCAGCGAGCACTCCAGCTCGCGCGCCACGCCCACCCACCGCGCCAGCTCCTCGCCCTGCACCAGCTTGCCGGTGGGGTTGCACGGGTTGGAGAAGAGCAGCGCGGACAGCCCGCGCCCCTGAATCTCCCGGCGCAGGTCGTCGTGCGTGAAGGCGTAGCCGCGCTCGCCCTCCAGCAGGATGGGGATGGCGGTGAACGCCTTGAAGACGTCCAGCAGCTCTTCGTACGCGGTGTAGTCCGGGAGGAAGTGGCCCAGGTTCACGCTGCCCAGGCTCGCCGCGGCGCGGGTGAGGGCCGCGCGGCCGCCGCCGGACAGGCAGACGTTCTCCGCGCTGTACTGGCTGGACATCCCCTTGCGGTAGAGCCGGTTGTAGAGCCCCGCGATGGCCTCCCGAACCTCCCAGAGGCCCGCGACAGGGGCGTACTCCTGGTCCGCCATGTCCACCGTCACCGAGTGCACGCGCGACGGGGCACCGGGCAAATCCCCCGTCTCCGGCTGACCCTGGCCCAGGTTGCACCACTCCGGGTCGCCGGGACGGTAGCCGCGGCGCGTGGCCTCGGCGGTGACGAAGATGACGCCCGTGCGGGGCACGGTGCGAAACGCATGCAGGGGGACGCTGTCGCTCACGGACTACACGCTAGCGCGCCCCCTGCTTCGGCGCAGCCCCTAGCCGGCCTCTAGCCTTCGAGGGAGGCCCGGAGGAACCAGGCGTGCTTCTCGAACTCGGTGATGATGCCGGTGAAGAGGTCCACCGTGTCCGTGTCCTTGAGGCCTTCCACCGCCGTGCGGCTCTCACGCAGGCCGCCCAGGTACACCTCGATGCGCTCGGCCAAGAGCTTCACGTGCTCCAGGTCGCGCGAGGTCTCCTGCGGATATTCTGGCAGGCGGCTGTGCGTGCCCACGTGGCGGCTGGTGCCGTACGCGCGGCCGCCCAGCGTCACCGCGCGCTCCGCGATGGAGTCGTTGTGGTTGGCCAGGCTCACCGCGAACGTTTCGAACAGCGGGTGCAGCGCGGCGAACTGCGGGCCCTTGATGTTCCAGTGGGCGACCTTGATCTGCGAGTGCAGGTCCAACCCATCCGCGAGCCGCTCGTTGAGGGTGGCGGAGATGGCGGTGCGGGCCTGTTCGGACAGGGGACTCGGGCTCTTGTAGAGGGCCATGACGGACACGTTCCTTTCAGGTGAAGGGTGGGACGTCGGAAGAGAAAAGACAGCGCCCCCCGGTGTCATCCACCGGAGGGCGCCAATCACAACCCAGAGATAACGACGAGGGGACTAGGACTCCAGTCCAACCGCCGCCGCGTGGATGACGCTCGCGATGCGGACCGCATCGTGCACGTGGTCCTCGCTCAGGCCGCCTTCCAGCACGACCTTCTCATGCGACTGGATGCACATCTCGCAGCCGTTGATGGCGCTGACCGCGAGGCAGACCAGCTCGAAGTCCACCTTGTTGGTCAGCACCTGGGCCAGCCGGTTCATCCGCAGCCCGGCCCGCTTGGTCGCGTACGACTCCTTCCCGATCATGTGACGGAATCGGTAGAAGACGTTGTTCATCGCCATCAGCGAGGCCGCCGCGCGTGCGTCCTCGATGACCGGCGTGGCCTTGTCGCCCAGTGCCTGCTTCGCCTCGTTCAGCATGGCCTCCTTCAGCCGCTCGTTCCGGGCGGCGAAGGCGCATGCCACGGCCGTCCCCCAGCGCTGCTCGGGGGTGAGGGTCGTGCTCTCCAGGACCGCGGAGAGGTTGAGGCGGGTGTCCTTGTGGGCGTCCGCAAGCTCGCTGCGGACGACTTCGAGCGAAGCCATGGTGCCTTACCCCGCCTTCTGCAGCTTCGTGGTGAGCGTCTCCTCACCCTTCTGCCAGTTGCACGGGCACAGCTCGTCGGTCTGGAGCGCGTCCAGCGTGCGGACGGTCTCCTTGACGTTGCGGCCCACGGACAGGTCGTTCACGGACACGTGGCGGATGATGCCCTCGGGGTCCGCGATGAACGTGGCGCGCAGGGCCACGCCCTCTTCCTTGTGCAGGATGCCCAGCGCGCTGGACAGCTCGCGCTTGATGTCCGCCAGCATGGGGAAGGGCAGGTTCTTCAGGTCCGGGTGGTGCGTGCGCCACGCGTGGTGCACGAACTCGCTGTCGGTGGACAGGCCCAGCACCTGCGCGTCGCGGTCCTGGAAGTCCTTGTTGTGCTTGCCGAACTCCGCGATCTCCGTCGGGCAGATGAACGTGAAGTCCTTCGGCCACGCGAACAGGACGGTCCACTTGCCCTTGTACGTGTCGTTGGAGATGTCCTGGAACTCCTTGTTCTTCTCCAGGCTCACGGTGCCCTTCAGCTTGAAGTTCGGAAGCTTGTCGCCAACGGTCAGCATGGGATTCGACTCCTTGGGGATGGGGGGCGGGCCACCGTGGTCCACCCCAGAGGTGATGAGTTGCTACCGGGTAAAGCAGCCACCGTGCCAGCGCATCAACTGCCCTGATTCCAGGAGGTTACAGCTCCCCCTGAGATTCGCACCGGCGGGGCGGTGACGCCGGACTGGTGAATAACGAAATCCCGGTGCCTTTCGCCACTGCAATTTCGGTGGGCCGCTATTATCGCTAACACATGCCGGATGAACTGATGGGGCGCCACCCGGAAGTGACGCAGGATGCTCGGGAGCTGGTCGAGCTGGCAACCACCGAAGAAGGGGTGGGAGAGCTGCTCCGTCGGGGATTGGACTGGGTGTCGCGCGTGGTGCCCTTCGACCTGGCCACGCTGTTCCTCCTCAAGGAGGGGCGGCTGGAGGCGGTGGCGGCGCGCGGCCCGCTCGCGAACCAGGCGGTGCGCAAGCATTCGCTGCAACTGGCGGACTTCCCGTCCTTGAAGCAGGCGCTGGAGACGCGGCGGGCGCGGGCCTTCACGGAGGAGGACCACTCGCACGGGGACGGCGACCCGTTCGACGGGGTGTTGGACCTGCCCGCGGGGCACTCGTGCATGGTGGTGCCGCTGTGCGCGGGGGAGCGCTGCTATGGCGTGCTCACGTTGGACCGCGTGCAGTGTGAGACGTACGCGCAGCCGGTGGTGGACCTGGTGGAGGTCTACGGCCAGATGCTGGCGACCGCGCTCCAGGGCGCGGAGCAGCGAGCGACGGCGGAGCGGCTGCACCGCCAGGACCACGAGCACGCGAAGCTGCTGGAGTCGCAGCTGGGAGGGGACTCGGAAGGCATCCTGGAGACGTCCCTGAGTCCGGTGATGCGCGACCTGTCCTTGCGCGCGCGTCAGGTGGCGGAGACGGACACGCCCGTGCTGATCACCGGCGAGACGGGCACGGGCAAGGAGCGGCTGGCGCGGGCCATCCACCGCTGGAGCTCGCGGGCGGACCAGCCCTTCGTATCGCTCAACTGCGCGGCCATTCCGGCGGGCCTGCTGGAGAGCGAGCTGTTCGGCCACGTGAAGGGGGCCTTCACCGGCGCGAACCGCGACCGGGCGGGCCGCTTCCAGATGGCACACGGGGGCACGCTGCTGCTGGATGAGATTGGCGAGCTGCCGGTGGAGCTGCAGGCGAAGCTGCTGCGCGCGCTCCAGGAGAAGTCGTTCGAGCCGGTGGGCAGCGACAAGACGGTGCGGGCGGACGTGCGCATCCTCGCGGCGACGCACGTGGACCTGCACCAGGCCATCGCGCAGAAGCGCTTCCGCGAGGACCTCTTCTATCGCCTGAGCGTCTTCCCCTTGAGGCTGCCGCCCCTGCGCGAGCGGCGCGAGGACCTGCCGCAGCTCACCGCGTTCCTCCTGGAGGAGCAGGCGAAGCGCACGGGCCGGCGGGGCATGCGGGTGACGGCGTCAGGGCTGACGCGGCTGGCGTCCTACGACTGGCCGGGCAACCTGCGCGAGCTGGCGAACGCGCTGGAGCGCGCCACCATCCTCACGCGCGGCCAGGAGCTGACGGCGCAGTCCTTCGACCTGGCGAACGGCGAGCGCGCGCGGGAGGTGTCGGGCCCGGCGTCGGTGGAGGAGACCCCGGCGCCGCTGCCCGCGGGGGCGAAGGTGCCCACGCTGGCGGCGGTGCAGCGCGAGCACATCCTGCGGGTGCTCACGCTCACCCGGGGCCGCGTCTACGGTGAAGGCGGCGCGGCGGCGCTGCTGGGGCTCAAGCCGTCCACGCTGCAGAGCCGGATGAAGAAGCTGGGCATCGAGCGGCTGGAGGGCTTCACCGCCGCCGAGGACGCGTGACGCGGGGTCAGTACCTGCGGCTGTCCTCGCGGGCCTCGCGGCGGTCCTCGCGCGTCTCCTGGCGGTTCTGCGCCGTCTCGGTGCGAGCGAGCTGGACCAGGTCAGCGATGAGCATGCGCTTGCGGCTGAGGCTGCCGCTGTCCATCCGTCCGTAGAGGTTGTTGAGCTCCTGGGAGATGGAGCGCGTCTGCTGGAGGGCGCGGGACTCCTGGCGGGCGTCGCGCACGTCGTCGCGGTGGTCCTTGCGGTCGTCGTAGCGGTTGCCGTCGTGGCGCACCTCGCGGGCGCTGGAGCGGGCCTCCTGCTTGTCCTGGGACAGCTCGCGGCGGGTCTCGTTCAGCTCCGACGACACGTAGCGGCGCAGGTCCTCTTCCACCTGGAGCAGGTCGCGGCGCGCGGCGCGGCCACGGGCGGAGTCGTAGCGGGAGAGCAGCGACTCCACCTGGCGCAGGTCCTGATGATCATCGCGGGTCTCGCGCGCGTCCTGCCTCAGCTCCTGACGGTCACGGGACTGCTCGTGGTTGTTGCCGCGGGGACCGCCTGCGTGAGCCAGGGCCGGGAGGGACAGCGCCATCGTTGCCAGCAGCCATTTCGACTTCGACATGGGGGGCTCCATCAAGTGCGTCGGATGCCTTGATGGACGCAGTCCGCCGCTGAGAATTCACGGCGGCGAACAATCTCCCATGGGTGGGAGCAGGGACTACGACACCGCGGGTGCGACCGGGCGCGGCTTGGACGGCGCCACGGGGTAGTGGGCCTCCTTGCCGAAGGGCTGGTCGAAGAGGTGCGGATCCGACTGGCGCGAACGGAAGAGGTCCACGATGTAGTTCATCCGCTGGTCCAGCTTGCTCCAGTCCTTCGCGGCGGTGCCCGTGAGGCTGTCGGGAGTCTTGTCCAGCCGGCCCAGGAGCTCCTTCAGCTTCGGATCCTCGATGGTGCGCAGGTGCGGCGGGAAGAGCGTGGACTCCATTCCGGCGGGGGGCGGCAAGTCGTTGCCCAGCTTCAGCGCGCCGCCGGGCACCGCGAGCTTCATCATGTGCTCGGTGGCGATGCCCCGGAACACTCCGGCCAGCTTGTCCACCAGCGGGTTGACGACGAGGTCCACCGCGCCCGTCTTGATGGCGGCCTTGGCGGCGAGGTTGGCGGGGAAGGGCAGGGCGTTGGCGCCCGCCTCGATGCTCTTCTTGAGGATGTTGGCGAAGATCTCCTTCACCGGGGCGTTGAGCGCCTTCTCCACGAAGCCCTGGAGCTGGGTCTGCTCGTGCAGGCCCACGGTGTCGTTGGCCCGGAGCATCATCTCGGCCTTCTTGTTCGGATCCTTCTCGAACATGGCCTGCGCGTAGGTGCCGAAGGCTTCCTTGAGCAGCGGCTTGTCCGAGGGGAAGCCATCCAGGTACTGCTGGAGCTTCGCGGGGTCCAGCTGGGTGTCACCCTGGAAGGTCTCCACGAAGCGGGCGAACTCGTGGCCCACCTCCTTGAAGACGAACTGGTTGCCGTCGCCAATGGCCTTGCTGACGTTGTTGAGCGCGTCCGCGCCGGCCTTGGCGATGTCGCCGGTGGGCATGGCGGGCAGGCCCAGCTTGCGCAGCAGGTCGTCCACCTTGGACATGGCCTCGCCCACGACTCCGCCGCCCTTGAGGGCGTCCACGAAGGGCTTGGGCATGTCCTCCTGGCGGATGCTCACGCCGGCCTGCTTCGAGGCCCAGGTGGCGAAGGTGGACCAGTTGGCGTTCTCCTTGCCCAGGAGCGTGCCCATGGCGTCGGACAGGTCGTGGTAGCCCTGGGTGATGGCCAGGTTGCGCGCGACGGGGTCCTGCATCGCGGCGATGTTCGCCACGTCCGCGGCGGTGGGGTAGCTGCCCGGCGTGGGGCGCGGGCCGCCCTGCTGGGGGG
>NZ_RAWF01000010.1:0-77975 GCF_003612075.1 Corallococcus sp. CA041A | reverse complement strand
GCTCCACCCCGCCGTCCCCCTCTCGTGAGGCGTCCCTCCCAGTGACAAACCCGACCCGTGTGACTTTTGGCCAGCGCGATGCCTCCTTCGCGGAGGACCTGAAGCGGCGCGTCTCCGAGTACTTCGAGACCCGGAACCTCTCGCAGCGGGCCAACAAGGCCATGTACGTGAAGGCCCTCTCCATCATGGGCTTCACGGGGGGCGTCTACGGCCTGCTGCTCAGCGGCTACTTCAACGCCTGGGGCATGCTGGGCCTGGCGGTGCTGATGGGCGTGGCCATCGCGGGCATCGGCTTCTGCATCGGCCATGACGGCGTGCACGGCTCCTACAGCGACGACGCGCGGGCGAACGCGGTGGTGGGCCTCGCGTTCGACCTGATTGGCGCGAACAGCTACATGTGGCGCATCACCCACAACGTCCTCCACCACACCTACACCAACATCCAGGGCATGGACGAGGACCTGACGGTGAGCCCGCAGCTGCGGCTGTCGCCGCACAGCGAGTGGAAGGCGTACCACCGCTTCCAGCACCTGTACGCGTTCGTGGCCTACTCGCTGACCACCGTCTTCTGGGTGTTCGCCAAGGACTACAAGTACTTCTTCCAGAAGGACCTGGGCCCCTACAAGGACAAGAAGCACGCGCCGGCCGAGTGGGCCCGCCTGATTGCGATGAAGGCCGTGTACTACGGCTGGACGCTGGTGATTCCGTGGCTGGTGCTGGACGTGACCTGGTGGCAGTTCGTGGTGGGGCAGCTGGCCATGCACATGACGGCGGGCTTCATCCTGGGCATCGTCTTCCAGCTGGCCCACGTGGTGGAGGACGCGGAGTTCCCCCTGCCGGACACGGAGGGCAAGGTGGAGGACGCGTGGATGGTGCACCAGCTGCGCACCACCGCGAACTTCGCCCGCAAGAACCGCCTGCTGAGCTGGTACGTGGGCGGGCTCAACTTCCAGGTGGAGCACCACCTGTTCCCCAAGGTGTGCAGCATCCACTACCCGGCCCTGAGCGAAATCGTGCAGGCCACCGCCCACGAGCACGGCCTGCCCTACATCGAGGCGAAGACCTTCCGCGGCGCCGTGGCGTCGCACTACCGGATGCTCAAGATGCTGAGCCGCCCGCCCGCGGTGGACGCAGCCGCGGAGCAGTCCAAGCCGAAGCTCGCCGTGGCCGCCTGATCCACGAAGCCACCTTGCGGTAACCCAGGGGCCGTTCTCCTTACGCTCACGCGAAGGAGGCGGCCCCTTCCGCTTTCTCAGGGGGCCGCGGTCCGGAGCGCGGCCAGCAGCTCGCCCGCCGAGGAGACCACCGCGCGAGCCCCGTGCGCGTGCAGCTCCTCCGCCGTGCGGAAGCCCCAGGTGACGCCCACGCCGTACATGCCCGCGGCCTTCGCCGTGTCCATGTCCACGGAGGTGTCCCCCACGAAGCCGCACGCGTCCGGCGCCACGCCCAGCTCCGCCGCCAGGGCCAGCGCCGCGGTGGGGTCCGGCTTGCGAGGGATGCCCGGCCGCTCGCCGTACACGGCCGTGAACGTCACCCCCGGCAGGAGCCGCGCCGCCAGCCGCTTCACGAAGTCGTCGGACTTGTTGCTGAGCACGCCCAGCCGGATGCCTTCCGCCGCCAGCTCCGCGAGCGCGGCCTCCACGCCCGGGTAGGCACACGTCCGGTCGAACAGGTGGGTGTCGTAGTAGGCGTGGTAGGTGGCCAGCACCTGCCCCTGGAGCGCGGCCGGCGCGCTGGCCGTGGCCCGCTCCGCGAGCTTCGCCACGCCCTCTCCCACGAAGCGCAGGTAGGCGGCCTCCGGGTGCGGCGGCAGGCCATGCTGCGTGAGCGCCTGGTTCATCGCCGTGGCGATGTCCCCCAGCGAGTCCACCAGCGTCCCATCCAGGTCGAAGAGCACGGCGCGCAGGCGCATGACGGCGGAGAGCCTTTCTTTGCAAAAACGCGAACGCCCCGACCCATGCAGGGTCAGGGCGTCTTTTGTAAAGCGCGGATCCCGGAACCGGCCGGGATCCGCCGCGAAGCTTTGTTACGGGGTGGCGGCGGCGGTCTTCTCACCGGCCGCGGCGCCACCGGCCTGGATGACGGCGAAGTTGATGTTGTTGTAGCCGGCCGTGGCGCAGCTGAACATCACCCGCTTGATGACCTTGAACTGAACGTCCTTGTTGGCCTGGATGTTGACGTCACCCTTGAAGGTTTCGCCACCGCCGGCCATGGAGTGCAGGTCCTCGAACTGCTTCTTCATGTCCCGCAGCTTCTCTTCCAGCGCGGGGATGTTGAGGTACTCGTCCTTGGTGAGGTCCTCCACCCGGCCCACGATGGTGCCCGACACGCTGACCTGGTCGTTGGACACCATCACCACCGGGTGCATCTCCACTTCCTTCACGTTGACTGCTTCGGGAAGGACGATGTCCTTGGTCATCATCAGCACCTCGCCCGTCGCGGAGAAGTTCGCGATGAGGAAGAGCACGATGATGACGAACATGTCGACGAGCGGGGTGATGAGCAGGTCCGCGTTGCCGTTCTTCTTGCCGTGACCGCCGTGGCCGAAGACCTTGGAGTGCTCCAGCCGCTTGCCGTACCGCTTACCGGGAACCTTGATGCCCATGGCTTGGGTGCTCTCCTGTTAGCCCATCGCCGCGGAGACCGACACCTGGGGCAACCCGGAGCCGATGCACTCGTCGATGATGCGGACCAGGTCCTCGTAGCGGACCAGGTCCTCGGTCTGAAGGGTGATGGCGGACTGGTCCGGCAGCTGCGCCTTCAACTCCTTGAAGCGCGCAACCAGCTTGGTCAGGTCCGGCCGGCCCTTGTCATCCCGGGTGAGGGGAATGGGGTCGAAGGAGCTCTGGTCGGCGGTGAGGCGCATCTCCGTGGCGGACACCAGGAGGGTGAGCTGGACCGTCTTGGTCTTCTCCTCCTCCTGCTGTTCGTCCGTGGAGGCCCCGCCGGCCTGCGACACCTGGAGACGGCCAATCTGGGTCCAGACCGCCGTCATGATGAGGAAGCTGATGGTCACTGCCATCAGGTCGATGAAGGGCACCATGTTGATGGCGGTATCGAGCGGCTTCTTGCCACCCTTCCCACCGGTGCCCAGGTCCATTCCGCCGGCCATGGCGACTACCTCCCTGCTCTACCGCGCTCTTCGCGCACGAACGACGTTCAAGAAGACTCTGGGGACGGACGCGCCTGTCTGGGTCCACCACTTCGGGGCTACCAGACAGCGCGCCGGTGCATCCGGTTCCAAACCGGCGCTGCCGTGAGGAGGACTACTCCTCGGCGTGCGCGTGGGCGGACGCGGGGATGTTCAGGTTCTTGAACTTGTCGCGGTTGGCCACGATGAGGTTCAGCACGGAGACGCTGGTCTCGTTGATGTCGTTGATGAGGCCCTGGGTGCGGCCCATCAGCACGGAGAAGGCGATCAGCGCCGGGATGGCGGTGAGCAGACCGAAGCCCGTGCAGTTCATGGCTTCCGAGATGCCGTTCGCCAGAATGGTCGCCTTGTCGGCCGGGTTCACGTTCGCCACGGCCTCGAAGCAGGTGATGAGACCGTTCACCGTGCCCAGGAGGCCGGCGAGCATCGCCGCGTTGCCGAGCATCGCCAGGTAGCCCGTACGAGCCTCCAGGCGGGGCGTCTCACGCAGGCTGGCCTCGTCGAGCGCCGCCTGGACCTCGTCCTGGCCCTTCGGCACGTTCATCAGACCGGCCTTGATGACGTTGGTCAGCGGCGTGTTCTTCTGGCCGGCCACGTAGTTGATGGCCTTGTCCAGGTCGCCCGCGTAGATGTGCTTCTTCAGGCCGCGCAGGAAGCCTTCCTTGTTGATGGAGGCCTTGCCGAACAGGACGATGCTGCGCTCGATGATGATGGAGAGCGCGACCACCAGGCAGACCGCGATGGGGTACATGCCGGCCTGACCGGATTCCCAGCGGCGCCCCAGCTCCTGCAGGAAGGTCTCATTGCTTCCGCCGGCGTTGGCGAGAACGGACAGATTGGCTACAAACCCCAGGTTCATCACGGAAAGCCTCCAGATGGGCGGCGCGGCGCGCGCTTGCGAGCCGTTCCGCACTGCTACCGGCCGGGTGGACATCCACCCAGGTCAGCAGCAGGAATTTTGGATCACGGTGGCGCCGAGTCTAGGAACCGCTCCCAGGCGTGTCAAGGCAGGCACCCTCAGCGTTAGTTACTGAAATCTCACAGGAATTTTGCGTTGGCTCGCGGCTTGCCAAGTCGCTCCACAGGGCAAGTACCAGGCCCTTTCCAGCGGCTTGCGCAACAGGCGTGCCAGCGATTTGGGCACCTTCGGGTGACGTGTTAGGCGGGGAAACCATGGCCAGGAAGCGCATTGGTGAGCTGCTCGTGGAGCGCGGCGCGATCACCCCGGAGCAGTTGGAGGCGGGGCTCGCGGCGCAGCGGCAGACGCGGCAGCGGTTGGGCGTGACGCTCATCGGTCAGGGCGCCATCACGGAGGCCACGCTCGCGCAGGCGCTGAGCGAGGCGCTGGGGATGCCGCAGGTGGACCTGGCGGCGATCACCCCGGACTGGGCGGCGGTGCACCTGCTGCGCGCGCGCTTCTGCGAACAGCACGACCTGTTCCCCTACGCGTTGGAGAGCGTGGGCGGCAAGCGCCAGCTGGTGGTGGCCATGGCGGATCCGCTGAACATCACAGCCATTGAAGAGATTGAGTTCACCAGCGGACTGAAGGTCAGCGGCCGGGTGACGGCGCTGTCCGCGGTGCGCGGCGCCATCCTGCGCTACTACCACAAGGTCCCCGTGGCCACGGGTCCCCGCCCCGCTCCGGCGCGTCCGCCTGCAAGGGCCGCTCCGGCGCCCTCGCGTCCGGCGGTGGTGGACGACGACGAGGAGGTCATCGTCGGCGAGGAGCTGCCCGCGTCGGAGAAGACGCAGCGCACGTCGCTGGCGGACCTCATCCGCGAGCGAGAGGAGCAGGCGAAGCGCAAGCGCGGCGGCGCGGTGGACAAGGGCAAGCCGCGGGCTCCGGCGTCCGGCGGGGGCGGCGTGCTGGACGACCTGGACTACCTCTTCGGCCAGGCGGCGCGCGAGGAGCCGGACCGGCTGGAGGAATTGGAGCGCCGCTTCTGGGCGCTGATGCGCATCATGGCGCGCAAGGGCCTGCTCACGAACGAGGAGTTCCGGCGCGAGCTGGACGACGAGGGCGGCGAGGGCTGAAGCGCCCCGCACCGCTCGCGCTCAATCCGCGGCCAGGGGCAGCCGCACCGTGAAGGTGGTGCCCTGCCCCAGTGTGCTCTCCACGGTGAGGCGTCCGCCGTGGTTCTCCACGATGCCCTGGCAGATGGACAGGCCCAGGCCGGTGCCGCGCCCTTCGGGCTTGGTGGTGAAGAAGGGCTCGAAGATGCGCGACAGGTTGCGCTGCTCGATGCCGGTGCCGGTGTCGCGCACGCGCACCACCGCCTCCGGGCCCTCCTGAAGCGTGGACAGGTACACCAGCCCGCCGGGCTGCATGGCGTGGCAGGCGTTGGTGATGAGGTTGACGAAAACCTGCACCAGGTTGGCGCGCACGGCGGCCAGGGGCGGCACGTCGCTCGCGTATTCGCGCTGCACGCTGACGCGGGCCTGGGAGACGACGTGCTCGCAGAAGCCCACCGCCATGTCCACGACGGCGTTGAGTGACACGCGCTCCGGCCGGTCCTGCGCGGGCCGCGCGTAGCTCACCAGGTCGCGGGTGAAGCGCAGGATGCGGTGGCTGCTCTCCAGGATCTTCTTCAGCTTCTCCTGGTCCGCGGGGTTCGCGCCCGGCGTCATCCGCGAGCGCTGGAGCAGCGCGTCCGCGTAGGTGGCCACCGCCGTCATCGGGTTGTTGATTTCATGCACCACGCTGGCCGCGAGCTGCCCGATGGAGGCCAGCTTCTCCGCGTGGATGATGCGCTTCTCCAGCTCCTTCACCACCGTGACGTCCTGGCCGATGGCGATGACGCCCTCCACCTCACCCGGCTGGGTTTGCATGGAGGAGGTGGCGAAGGACACGCGCACCTCGCCGCCGTCGCGGGTGAGCAGGCGCGTCTCGAAGTTGTTCACGGACTCGCCGCGCATGGCCGCCGCCAGCACGGGCGCCAGCCGCAGCTGCTCGCTGTCCGCCACCAGCGAGGACAAATCCCGCCCCAGCACCTGATCCTTGGTGAGGCCGGTGAGCGCGCTCAGCGCCTGATTGAAGACCACCACCTGCTTGTCCCGGTTCACCACCAGGATGAGCGCGTTGGCCTTCTCCAGCAGCTCCTCCAGGTACTTGCGCACGAACGTCAGCTCGTCGATGAGCTTCGCGTTCTTCACCGCGACGGCGACCTGGCTGGCCAACTGGAGCAGCACGCGCTCGTCGTGCGCGGGGTCCGCGTCCAGGCCCTCCGGGTACTCCATGTTGATGGCGCCGAAGAGCTGGCCGCTCGCGACCAGCGGGGCGCTTACCGCGCGGGTGCTGCCGTGGAAGAGCAGCGGCACCTCTTCGGAGATGGTCACCCGCCCCTGGGGCAGCGCCGTCAGCGTGAGGTTGGTCTTCTCCACCGAGCGCTGGAAGAGGACCAGCGGTTCGTGCGCGCCCTCCTTGAGGCGGCCTTCCGCGTAGAGCGACGTGAGGCCTCCGGTGCGCGCGTCCACGATGCGGATGCAGAAGGAACGGCCGGGGAAGAGCTCCTTCACGCCGCGCGCCACCGCGGCCACCAGCTCCTCCTCGCCGCCGGCTTCCGCCACGCTGCGGCCCAGGTCCAGGAGCACGCCTTCGGTGCGCGCCTGCTCCAGGAGGGCCCGCTCCGCCACCACCAGGCGGCCGCTGATGATTTCGGTGTCCACGCGGGCGCGCACCGCCACGGTGTCCGCCCGGCGCGACAGGGTGAGCACCAGCGACGTGCCGCTCTGGAGCACGAGGTCGAACTCGTGGGACTGCCCGTCCTCCGGCGCGACGGCGCTCGCCAGGGCCTCGGCCACCAGGTCCACGCTGATTTCGTGCGTGGCGCAGAAGCGGCGCAGCGCGGGGTTCACGGCCGCGATGCGCAGGGACACGTCGCAGACGGCGGCGGGCTCATCCAGCGCGTCGAAGAAGGCCTGGAAGGCGTCGGGGGCCAGATTTCCGGACGGACGCACGGCGCGGACCTCACTCTTCATGGGAGCTGGCCTTGTCGAGGTCGAGGATCTGCTGCGTCCCCACGTACGACTTCGTCTCGTAGCGGGTGATCTTTCCAATCTTCCGGACGATCTCCGCCATGCGCTCCGCCTCGCGGTAGATGATGTCCACCGGCCTCCAGGCGAAGTCCTCCTCCTTGAGCTTGCGCTTGAGCAGCTCCGCGTAGCCCATCACGGAGGTGAGGGGCTGGTTGAGTTCGTGGGCCGCGGTGCCTGCGAGCGCGACGATGACGGCGTTCTTCTCGCTCTCCTCCAGCCGCGTCTCCACGTCGGACAGCTTGCGCTCCAGCTGCATCCGGTCCCGGAGATCCGTGAAGATGCCCACGGTGAAGGACTCGCGGCCGCCCTCGTAGACGATGGAGGCCGTCATGTTCACGGGCACGCGCTCACCAGAGCGGTGCATCAGCTCCTGGCGCGTGAGTGACAGCCGGCCCTTGCCGCCCATGTCGGGCCCGCGCAGCTGGACCATGATGCGTTGGGCGACGCCGGGCGGGTAGAGCTGGAGCGCGTTGAGCTTCTCCTGGGCCTCCTGCGCGGTGTAGCCGCACATGGCCTCCGCGCCCTTGTTGAAGAGGATGATGCGCCCCTTCAGGTCGGCCGCGATGATGGCGTCCACCGACGAGTCGATGAGCCGCTCCAGGAAGTCCTTCGTGTTGCGCAGCTCGTCCTCCAGCTTGCGAGCGTGCGTCACGTCGCGGAAGGACAGGATGGTGGCCGCGTCCTCGTCGCGCAGCGGCGCCGCGGACATGGACAGCGTGAGGCAGCGGCCCGCGGGCGTGCGCACCACCACGTCCACGCCCATGCGCGCCTCGCCACGCGACGCGGACGTCACCAGCTCCATCAGCACGCCGTCGTCCACCGGCTGGGTGATTTGATTCAGGTGCTTGCCCCGCGCCTCGCCAGCGGTCGTGTCCAGCATCTGCGCGCCGGCGGGGTTGAGCGACAGCACGGCGGCCTCGTCATCGAGGATGGCCACGCCCTCGCTCACGTGGGCGAAGAAGAGCTGGTAGGGCTTGAAGGACGCGGCCTTCTCCTCCGCCGCCAGCCGCGCCGTCTGCACGGACTGGAGCACCGACGCGCTCCGCAGCGCCACCGCCGTCGCGTGGGCCACCGTGGTGAGGAAGTCGATTTCACGGGTGCTGAAGGCCCGCCTGCGCCCGGCCGCGCGGAGCAGCAGCACGCCGCGCACCTGGCCGCGGATGGGCAGGGGCAGCGCGGCGATGGCGTGGATGCCTCGCGCGGCCACGGCCCGACGCTCCAGGTCGCCCAGCAGCGGGTGCGTGGCGGCCTCCTGCATGACCACGGGCTTGCCGGTGCGCACCACCTCGCGGATTTCCGGGTAGCGCGCCAGGTCGATGCGCAGGTCCTTCATGCCCGGGTCGTCGCTGGCGGCGACGATGACGCCTTCGTCCACGCCGCCGCCCACCATCACCAGCGTGGCGCGCGCGATGTCCAGCTGCTCCGCCAGACGCCGCGTCACGCCGTGCAGGAGCGCTTCCACGTCGGAGCTCTCCGCGTAGTCAGCGGTGAGTTCCAGCAGCAGCGCCAGGTCCGTCTGGCTGCGGGCCTGCTCCTCACGCTCGCGGTGGCGTTCCGCGGCGCGCTGCAGGCGCCAGGTGAGTTCGTGCGGAAGGCTCTGGTGGGTGACGATGTCCGCGGGGCGCAGCGTGTCCACGGCGGCGAAGCCACGCGGCTCCGGGGACACCACCGCGAGGAGCGTGAGGTGCGGCCCGTTGTGGGACGTGAGCAACTCCACCACCGCGGGGCCGCAGCCGGGGGCGGTGAGGTCCACCAGCGCCAGGGCGGCGTCGTCCGGGTCGTCCACCACGCGCAGGCCCGCGCGCTCGGCGGCGGCGTTCAGGGGTTCTCGAGCCATCGACCCTGGGGGGACCAGGACGATGCCGAAGGCGGGTTCCGACGGGGCCGACACGGGGCGCTGGACTCCGGAGCGAGGGGCCCCAGAGTCTACACAACCCCCGGGGTCAGGGGCAGCCTGACTCGAAGGCACCCTGGTCCGGCGCCGAGCCGCAGAAGGGCAGGCCCAGGGACAGGCCCGCTTCGCGCGCGGGGGACTGCGTGGAGAGCTGGTAGTCGTCCGAGCCCGTGTCCACGAAGCCGGGCGCGCGCTCCTGGGAGCGCTTGTCCAGGCCGGCCTTCGTGCGCCAGTCCGCCAGGCCCAGGGTGGCACCCTCCAGGTTGAACACCGCCGCGCCACTGCTCCGGAAGTACAGGTTGCCGTCCACCACCGCGCCGCTCCGGCCCGCGCCGCCGCGAGCGGCAATGCCACAGCCGGCGAAGATGTTGTTGCGCACATCCAGGCCCTGGCTCGCGCCGTTGGAGCCCGTGCCGAAGATGAGGCACGCGCCGCTCAGGTTCCACACGGTGTTGTGCTGCACCTTCACGTCCACGGACGCGTCGATGCGGATGCCGGTGCCTTCTTCTCCGTCCGCCTCGCCCAGGCCGTCGTGGATGAGGTTGCGGCGAAGGATGACGCGCGTGGGGGGCGCGCCCTCGCGGTTGCCGCCAATCTGGATGGCGCGCGCGTTGGCGTAGAAGACGTTGTCCTCCAGCGTGACGTCGGACGGGGACATGTGGACGATGATGCCCTCGCCCGCGGAGGTGGACACCTCACGGTGGTTGTAGATGGTGTTGCCGCGCAGCGTGACGCGGGTGCACGTCTTGATGTCCGCGCCGTTCTCCCGATTGTCGTGGAGCTGGTTGTCCTCCACGAGCAGGTTGTCGAACGGCGTGCCTGGATGGGTGGCGCCACCCTCCGGCCCCAGGCACTGCACCCCGTCGCCGGAGTTGTGGTGGATGTCATTGCCGCGCACCACCACGTTGCTCGCGGAGGTCTGCACACAGACGCCGTGGCTGTCCACGTCGCCCTTGTCGAAGTGGGAGATGTCGTTGTCCTCGATGAGGACGTCGTGCGCCTTCTCCGTCACGTAGACGCCCGCGCCCTCCGTGCCGTTCTTCAGGATGCTGTCCCGGAGCACGCCGTGGTGCGCGCCCGCGCCACGCCACATCACCGCGAAGGTGGACTCGCCGCCCACGTCCACCGTGAGCCCCTGGATGTTCCAGTACGCCCCGCTCACGTCCACCAGCGCCGTCTCGCCAATGGAGCCGCCCTTGAGGATGGCCGTGGCGCCCGGTGCGGCCCTCAGCGTCAGCGGCTTGTCCGCCGTGCCCTGCCGCTCCGTCAGCGGCACGTGTTCGCGCCAGGTGCCGGACTTGAGGAACACCGCCTCGCCGGGCTTCACCAGGGACAGGGCTCGCGCCACCGTGCGCAGGGGCAGCGCTTCCGTGCCCGCAGCGGAGTCATTGCCGCTGGGAGAGACCCAGAGCACGCGCGTGTATTGCGGCTCGGCGGGCGGCGGTGGTTCGGGCTCCTGGGGCTCCTCCGTGGGCGGTGGGTCCACTGGATCCGTGGGGGGGGTGCCGCCGTCCGTGGCGACGCCTCCGTCCTCGTCAGGGGATGTGCCCGCGTCGGCCGGAGTCTGGGGCCGCCCAGGCGGAGTGATGATGGGTGGACCGGATGTGCCCGGAGGTGTGGCTGTCGCGGGCGCGGGCTCGACCTTGCCGGTACAGCCGACGGTGCCCGCGAGCATCCCGGTGGCACAGACGATGGTCGTCAGGGTCTGGCGGAAGCGCATGTGGACTCCTCGTAGGGGTTCACGGCGCGGGGTGCGCTCGCGGGGTCGGCGGGCAACGGGAACATGCGTGCCGGGCATTCCCCGTCAGCCGTGGGCATCACCGCCGCCCGGTCGCAGGGCAGACGAGCAGGAATGTGAATCCACGCGGTTGGGCCTGGCGACAGGGGCCCGCGGATGTGCCGGAGGGTGGGCACCGCGCGCAGGACGGGCTTCAAGGCTCCTACCGCGAGGCCCCGTCCCAAGAGCGCGACAAGTTCCGCCGCCGGCCCCGTCCCAGCCACTGCCCGGAGGGGCGACGCGAGCGCCCGGGAAACACGCAGGCCGTGTCCCCCGGCAGGAGGAACACGACCCGGACGCGACGGCGGAGGACGGCTTCAGGGTGAGGTGGAGTCCTGGGCCTTCCGACCGAGGAGCGCGTCCAGTTCCCCGCGTGCCTCCAGGTCGTACAGGTCATCGCAGCCACCGACGTGGCGGCCCGCGATGAAGATCTGCGGCACGGTCTGACGGCCGCAGCGCCGCAGCATCTCCTTGTGACGCTCTTCGTCCGCGGCGACGTCGACCTTCTGGAACTCGCAGCCCTTCTCGTTGAGCAGGTCCATGGCCTGCCGCGAATAGGGGCAGGTGCGCTTCATGTAGACGACGACCTCGAGCATCACGACCTCCTGCATCAAAGGGTGGGGACTCCATCCACGGTCCGCAACCCGGCACGAGGGCGCTCACGCCCCTGTCCGTTCTCCACGAACAACATCCCCGTGCCTCGCATGGGATGGCATCCCTCCCCTCAAACGGGTGCCCGTCCGGGGTGGAGTGGACAGGTCGCAAGAGGGGAGCGGCGGGAACGGGCGTGCTAGGTAGGAGTCATGTCTCCCCGACGCCCCGAAATCCTCGCCCCCGCTGGTGACCTGGAGTCGTTGCGTGCCGCCCTGGCCAGTGGCGCTGACGCCGTCTACTTCGGGCTCGATGAAGGCTTCAACGCGCGAGCCCGTGCGGAGAACTTCTCGCTCGAGCGGTTGGCTGAGACGGTGGGGCTCATCCACCGGGCCGGCGCGCGCGCCTACGTGACGCTGAACACGCTGGTGTTCGAGCCGGAGCTGCCGGTGGTGGAGCACCTGCTGCGCGGCGTGGCGAAGGCTGGGGTGGACGCGCTCATCGTGCAGGACCCGGCGGTGGCGCTGCTGGCGCGAGCCATCTGCCCGCAGCTGGAGCTGCACGCCTCCACGCAGATGACGCTGTCCAGCGCGGAAGGGGCGCGGTTCGCCACGGGCCTGGGTTTCACGCGCATGGTGGTGCCGCGCGAGCTGTCGGTGGCGGAGATCCGCCGGCTGGCGTCGCAGACGGACATCGAGCTGGAGGTCTTCATCCACGGCGCGCTCTGCATGTCGTGGAGCGGTCAATGCCTCACGAGCGAAGCGTGGGGCGGACGGTCCGCGAACCGGGGCCAGTGCGCGCAATCGTGCCGGCTGCCGTACGACCTGGTGGTGGACGGCGAGACGCGCGACCTGGGCGAGGTGAAGTACCTGCTCAGCCCCAAGGACCTGGCGGGCGTGCGCGCGGTGCCGGAGCTGGCGGACATCGGCGTGCACAGCCTGAAGATTGAAGGCCGGCTCAAGGGTCCGGCATACGTCTCCAGCACGGTGCAGGGTTATCGCCGCTGGTTGGACGGCGTGATGGCGGGCAAGCCCGACAGCGCGCGGCTGGCGAAGGACCTGGCGGAGATGTCGCTGTCGTACAGCCGTGGGTTCTCTCACGGCTTCCTGGCGGGCTCCGACCACCAGACGCTGGTGGAGGGACGCTTCCCGAAGCACCGCGGGCTGTACCTGGGCCGGGTGCATGCGGTGTCTGGCAAGGACGTGCTCGTGGTGCCGGACGACCGGCCGTGGACGGGCGCACTGGGTCTTGGCGACGAGCGCCCGGAGGCCCCGGCGGGCAACGTGTCCGCGCCGCTCATGGGCGAGCCCGACCCCGCGGACGTGGATCCTCGACCGGGCATGGGCGTGGTGTTCGACGCGGGAGCGCCGGAGGACAAGCACGAGCCGGGCGGCCCCATCTTCCGCGTGGAGCGCGAGGGCGACGCGTGGGTGCTGGGCTTCGGCCACCCGGGTCCGGATCTGGGCCGCGTGGCGCCGGGGCAGCGTGTGTGGCTGAACAGCGATCCGGCGCTCGCTCGGCGCACGGGAGATCTGCTGGCGGAGGGTGAGCCCGAGGGCCGCATCCCGCTGTCACTGGTGGTGTCCGGCGCGGAGGGCACGCCGCTGCGCGTGCGGATGAGCACCGGGCGGTTCACGCGTGAGGCGGTGGGTACGACGGTCCTCGCGCCGTCGAGGGGCGCGGGCGTGGACGCGGCGCTGCTCAAGGACAAGCTGGCCGCGCTGGGCGGCACTTCGTTCCACCTGGCGGAGCTGGATGCGTCTGGATTGGCGCCGGGGCTGCACCTGCCGGTGTCGGAGCTGAAGGCGCTGCGGCGACAGCTGGTGGCGGAGCTGACGGCTGACGTCGAGCGTGGCCCCGCGCGGACCGTGAGCACGGAGGCGGTGGAGGCCGGCGTGCGTCAGGACCTGCTGGGGAAGGTGGCTTCGCGACCGGCGGAGGATGCACCCCGGTTGCTGCCGCTGTGCCGCGACGACGCGCAGCTGGAGGCGGTCATCGCCGCGGGCCTGCGCGAGGTGGAGTTGGATTGGATGGAGATGGTGGGGCTCCAGAAGGCAGTGGAGCGGGCTCGCGCGGCGGGGCTGCGCGTCACCATCGCCACGGTGCGCGTGCAGAAGCCCGGCGAGGAGGGCTACGACACGCGCCTGGACCGGCTGCGCCCGGACGCGGTGCTGGTGCGCCACTGGGGCGCGATGATGCACTTCCTGGAGCAGCCGGCGGGGGCGTCGCGGCCGGTGCTGCACGGGGACTTCTCGCTGAACGTCACGAATTCGCTGACGGCGGCGCGCCTGTTGAGCCTGGGGCTGGACACGCTGACGGTGTCGCACGACCTGGATTCGGAGCAGCTCTTCGCGCTGCTGGAGCAGGCACCGGCGCACCGGTTCGCGGTGGCGCTGCATCACCACATCGCGACGTTCCACACGGAGCACTGCGTGTATTCACACACGCTGTCCAATGGGCGCGACTACAAGACCTGCGGGCGGCCGTGTGAGAAGCACGCCATTGCGTTGAAGGACCGGTTGGGATTGGAGCATCCGGTCATTGTGGACGTGGGGTGCCGCAACACGGTCTTCAACGCGCAGGCGCAGAGCGCGGCGTCGCTGGTGCCCCGGCTGCTGGAGCGCGGCGTGCGACGCTTCCGCGTGGAGTTCGTGCGCGAGACGCGCGAGGAGGCCACGCGAGTGCTGGGCGCGTATCAGGAGCTGCTCGCGGGCCGGCTGTCGCCCGCGGAGGCGGTGAAGCGCGCCGCGGTGCACGAGCAGTTCGGCGTCACGCGAGGCACGATGCAGGTGCTCAAGCACCCGGCGTCGAACGCGCGCTGAAACACGGTGTGAGCAGGGCTCCTGCTTCGAGCCCTGCCCCTCTGTTCGTTCAGGCGATGTGGAGCACGTCCTCACGGGACGAAGCACTCCGCAGCCACTTCATGCGCACGAGGACGAACAGCAGCGTCATCGCGGCGAACCACTTCCAGTGGGTGGGGTCGATGCCATCCCCCTCCCGCGCGACAGGCTCCACCAGCATGGCCTCGCTGATGAGGATCGCCATGCCGAGCAGCAGTGGTCCGATGAGAGCCACCGCCACGCAGCCCCACGTCAGGAGGTCACGCAAGGCCGAGACGGAGCTCCGGGACGACGGTGCCATCAGGCCCAGGACGTCATGGCCGTCGCGGGCTCCGCGCCGCAACCATCGCAGCAGCAGGAACACCACCACCGGCGAGAGCCAGAGCACGTAGGAGAAACCCACCGTGGTCGGCGGTGGATAATAAAGATCCGTGAGCGTGAACTGCATGGGAGCACCCTCCTCCCCCGCAGTCTACTGCGTTCAGGCCGCGGCCGCGGACGGGGGCTCGGCCTTGGTGCTGACGAGGTTCACCGGCTCACCGTCCTCGCCCAGCACCACTGGCGCGATGCCCAGCTTGCGCTCCACCAGCGCGTGCCCCAGGTAGACGAGCGGCGTCAGGCCAATGGCCACCAGCAGCTTCACCGCGTACGAGGTGAAGATGATCCGGAAGATGACCTCCCGTGGCAGCACGCCCGTCCAGGCGATGAACTGCACCACCACCGTGTCGATGAGCTGCGACACCACCGTGGAGCCCGTGGCCCGCAGCCACAGCATCCGGTTGTTCGTCACCCGCTTGAGCAGGTTGAACACCGAGATGTCCAGGAACTGCGCCACCAGGTACGCCACCATCGACGCCGCCAGGATGCGCTGCGAACCGCCGAAGACGTTGTTGAACGACGACGCCACCGTGCCGCTGTAGTCCTTGGCCTCCGTCATTGGCGCCCACGGAATCTGGCCCGCCAGCGCGACAATCACGAACGTGAAGATGGCCATGACAAAGCCCACCCACGTCACGAACCGCGCGACCTTCTTGCCGTAGAACTCGTTGAGGATGTCCGTCAGCAGGAACGTCACCGGGAACGGCAACATCCCCACCGACATCACCGCCACCACCGGGCCCAGGTGCACCTCGAACAGCTTCACCCCGATGATGTCGCCCACCACCAGCGAGGTGATGAACAGCCCCGCGAGCACCACGAAAAGCTGAATCCGCCGGTCCAGGATCATCCGTTGCGTCCTTCAAGAACGAGGCGCCTCTACAGCTAGCATACCCTCCCGCCCCCGTCGCTTGGACGCCCGGGGCCTATTCGGGCAGGTAGTACAGCGTGCCCGCCCCTACCGGCGCGGCCTCTCCGGAAGCGCCCCCCTCGGAGAGCACCAGGCGCGGCCGGTACACTCCCAGCACTGTCTGCTCGGTCGCCGTCGGGTTGTCGTAGCCGTGCCCGAAGACCTCCGGTCCGCTGAACGCCATCCCCCGCCCCACCGGCTGCCCCTGCAGCACCAGCCCCGCGCCCAGCACCAGCTCCATTCCTTCCGTGTGGCCGTCCGCGCGCGGCGGGATGCTCCCTCCCGGATCCACCCGCAGCCGGTACACCCCATAGGTCGCTCCTTCGTGGATGACGTCCACGTGACCGAAGGGCTTCGCCTCCGTCCGGTACACCATCTCCTCCGCGGTGCGGTGCACCTGGAGCGACGGGATGGCCCACCCCGTCAGCGCCTCTGGCTTGGTGACCCGCACCGTGGCCGCGTGCAGCAGCGCGTGCGGCGCGGCGTCCGTGGGCGGCGCCAGGAGATAGCGGCACACCGCCTCCGCCGCGGACTCCAACAGCTCGAAGCGGCACGCATCCAGGAGGAAGCGCAGCTCGCCGGCCAGGCGCCCGTAGTGCACGGTGTTCGCCAGCCTCCCGCCCACCGCCGCCTGCCTCGCGTCCAGGAAGAGCGCCACGTCCAGCCGCAGGGGCTGCGGCGTCACGCGCTCGCGGTTGTAGAGGCCCACGATGACGTCCACCGTGAGCCCACGCAGCTCCATCACGTCCAGCGGACGGCCCTGCGCGTCGGTGACCACGGGGTGCATCCACACGGGTTCATGGCTCACAGCTGCGCGCTCCTTCCGCCATCCACGGCGATGACCTGCCCGGTGAGGTACGGCGCCTCGCGCGCGAGGAACACCACCGTGCGCGCCACGTCCTCCACGCTGCCCTCGCGGCCCATGGGCACGCGGTCGAGCACTTCCTTCCGCGCCGCTTCGTCGAAGTGCTCCGGGAAGGCCACCACGCCCGGCGAGATGGCGTTGACGCGCACGTGCGGCGCCAGCTCCACCGCCAACGCTCGCGTCAGCATCACGAGCCCTGCCTTGCTCACCGAATAGTGCGAATAGTGGCTCACCGCCCGCTCCCCACCGATGTCCGTGAGGTGCACCACCAGCGGGTCCTTCCCCGCGCGCAGCGACGGCAGCAGCGCCTGCGTGAGGAAGAAGGGCGCGTCCACGTTCACCGCGAGCATGCGGCGGTACTGCTCGCGCGTCACGGCTTCGAAGTCCACGCGTTCGTAGAGCCCCGCGTTGTGGACGACCACGTCCAGCGCGGGATGCGCCTGCCGGACCCGAGCGCCCAGCGCGTCCACGGCCTGCGCGTCGGAGAGGTCGCCGCTGTACAGCGTGACGCCGCGGCCCAGCTCCCGCAGCTCTTGCGCCAGTGCTTCCAGCGGCTCCATGGAGCGGTTCGCGTGAAGCGCCAGGTCGTAGCCGGCGCGGCCGAGTGCCCGCGCCACCGCGCTGCCGATGCGCACGCCCGCGCCCGTGATGAATGCGGTCCCCATATGCGGGCCCTGCCTAACAGGCCCGCCCGCGAAAAAACACCGCGGGGCGACACCTGGAGTCCCCACACCAGGTGCCGCCCCGCGTTGTTCCCCTGCTTCCCCTTTGCGTCGTCCGTCCCGTCTCGTCTCCTCGTGTTGGCTACGGGTAGTAGACCACCGTCTGCCAGCGGCGCCCGCCGTACGGCACCCAGACCCACTCCGTCACCGCCTGGTAGCCGCCCGCCACATAGCGCTGGTCGTAGTAGCCCGGCGAGCAGCTCACGTGGCGGCCGCGGCGGCCACGGGACACGCACTGCTCGGGGACCCAGACCTGCTCGTAGCGCGCCGGCACCCAGCGCTCCACCGTCTGCAGCTCGTAGCGGCCGCGCGAGTCCACCGGGCGCGGCATGGGGCCCTGGTTGCAGTTCGGGCCGCGGCAGCCCATGAAGCGGCGCGTCTTCGCGTCGTCATTGTCGTAGCGGAACGCCTGGCCCTGCGGCGCGGAATCCCAGCCGCCGTTGTACCGCTGCTGGCCGCCCCACTGCGCATCCGCCCGGGTCGGGCCGCGCCAGTCCGCCGCGAACGACGTGGAGGAACCGAGCAGCATTGCACCGAAGGCCAGGGTCGCGAGTCCGAGCTTGAAAGCCATGTCTTCCATCCTCCGTCCGAGTTGCTTGTCCTGACTGACGGGGCCCTCGCCGGAACATTCAAATCCCATCGAGTCCCTCTCAACCCCGGTGGCGGGACAGGGGGGATGTGGGTACACCTCGTCCCATGTTCCACCGCGACGGCCCCACCTTCCGCGAGCTTGCACGGCAGGCCCTCACCTCCGTCGAGCAGGGCTACGACCTGCTCGCGCCCAAGTTCGAGCACACGCCTTTCCGCACGCCGGATCCGGTGCTCAAGGCCGCGCTCGCGCACATAGGGCCCGAAGGCAGCGTGGGCAGCGCGCTGGACGTGTGCTGCGGCACCGGCGCCGCGATGCGCGTGCTGCGCCCGCTGTGCCGTGAGCGCGTCGTCGGGTTCGACCTGAGCCAGGGCATGCTGGATGAAGCGCGGCGCAGGCTCACGGATGCCCCGGGCAGCGCTGCGCTCGACTTCGTCCGGGGCGATGCGCTGGCGCTGCCCTTCGACGCGGCGTTCGACCTCATCACCAGCTTCGGCGCCTTCGGGCACATCCTGGAGGAGGACGAGCCGCGCCTCGTCGAGGGCATCGCGCGGGCGCTGAAACCCGGCGGCCGCTTCGTCTTCGTCACCGCTCGGCCGCCGTCCGCGCTCAACCCCGGCTACTGGGTGGCGAAGGGCTTCAACGCCGCCATGCGCGTGCGCAATGCGCTCTGGAAGCCGCCGTTCGTCATGTACTACCTGACGTTCCTCGTGCCCCGCGCCCGCGCGCTGCTGGAGGCGGCGGGGTTCGACGTGGAGGTGCGCGAGGGCGACATGCCGGAGCCCTTTGGCCGGCTCGTCACCGTCATCGCCACGAAGCGCTGAATCACGGCGCGGCAGTGGCCGCTTCGGACTCCGCGTACTCCACCGCGAGGATTTCGTACTCCACCGTGCCGCGCGGACGCTCCACCTGCACGGCCTCGCCGGCCTCCTTGCCCAGGAGCGCGCGCGCCAGCGGGGACTCCACGCTCAGCCGCCCCGCCTTCACGTCCGCTTCATCCGGACCGACGATGCGATAGCGCATGCGCGCGCCGTCCTCGTCCTCCAGCACCACCCACGCGCCGAAGAAGACGCGGCCCGCCTGCGATGGATCCGGCTCCACCACCCGCACGTCCTCCAGGATGGCGGTGAGCTCGCGCGCCCGTCGCTCCCGTTCGCGCTTGCGCACTCCCGCTTCCAGTTCCGGCCAGTCCTGAGGAGCGGGGCCCTGCGACTCCAGCAGCTCCTCCTGGAGCGCGCGGTAGCCCTCCGGCGTGATGTAGCGCTGCTCCGCCGACGTCGACCGTGGACGCGCGGGGGTGAGCCCCTCGTCGCCGCCCCCGTCTTCCTTGGTGAATGCCTTCGACATGGCCCGCTTCCTCCTTCCAGGAGATTTCTCAACGAATCCCGGGCTTTGCACGCCGGGTCCGCCTGCTCGCCCGCTTTCTATTGGCGCAATTTTACTACTGAGACGGAATCCGCCAGGATTCGAGGGCATGCACCTCCCCCGAGCCGTGCCTCGCTTCGAGCATCGCCTGGCCGTCCGTCTGCGCGGCATGCTGCCGCTCTACACGCGGGATGTGTCGGAGAGCGGCTTCTGCGCGGAGATGCTCCAGCCGATGAAGGCGGGCGATCTCGTCGAAGGCGCGTTGCTGCTGGGGGACGAGGAGGTCCCCTTCCAGGCCCAGGTGATGTGGTCCCGCCGTTCCGCCGGGGAGCGCACGCGGGGACGCTGCGGCGTGCGCTTCGTCACCATCGGCGAGGACTTCCAGCGGCGGCTGGGTGCGTTCAGGCGCTTGCAGGGCAGGCGCCTGATTCGCTGGTTCACCTGACGAACCGGACCTACTTCGCCGTTTCGGAGGCCGCCGGGGCCGCGGTCTCGGACGGAGCGCCGGGCGTCGCGGGCGTGGTGGACGGCTCCACGGCGGACTCGGCCGGGGGGGCGATGGGCGCGCCTTCGGGGGCCGGGGCCTGACCGGAGGGCACCACCTGGAGCTTGTAGCGGGCCACGCCCTTGGGCAGCACGACCTCCACGAGCGGGTTCTCCTTCACCAGGCCCGGGTCGAGCTGGAGGGAGAACTCGCCGTTCTCGTCGGTGGTCGCGTTGATGTGGTTGCGGTACTCGCCACCGAGAATCTTGGCGCCCTTCACCGGCTGGCCCGTCGCGGCGTCCGTCACGCGCAGCACCACGAGCTGGCCCGCCTGGAGTTCGGTGGCGCCGTTCGCCTGGATGACTTCGTTGTAGCGCGGGCGCAGCGCGCAGGCGGACAGCAGCGCGGAGGAGAGGACGGCGATGGTCAGCAGGTTGCGGCGAAGGCTCATGGAATCCATCCAGGCTGGGAAGCGGTACGGCAGAGGCGCGGCAGCATAGCCGCCAGCCACCGGACGCCAAGTCTCCGGTGCGTTACAGCCCCCGTGTGCGGCATCCGCCCCCACGCCGGGTCGGGAAATTCCCGGCGGGCAGGCACGGCATGCGCCTTCCTCCCCGAGGACCGGTGGAGCCGTCAGCCCTTCCACCCGCCCGCTTCCAGCACCATCTCCCAAGGTGTCCGGGCACGTTCTTCCCCCGCCCGCACGGAGGACAAGCTCCATGGATGAGACCTATACGGAGGAATCCGGACGCGTCGCGCTTCCGGAGCGCCGCTTCGAGATGGAGAACGGGCGGTCCGAGTACGCGACCCTCCCGCCCGACACGCGCGTGGAGGAGAGCCGCGTCGTCTGGAAGCACAACCGGTTCGACGTGAGCGTGCTGACGATGGTGCTCATCAGCGCCGTCACGTTCTTCATTCCGTTGTTCAACGGCCTGCTGGCCGGCACGTTCGGCGGCTTCCACGCGGGACGCCCCCGCCGAGCGCTGGCCGCCGCGCTCGTCGCTTCGGTGGTGGTGCCCGCCGCGTTCTTCGTGGCCTTCAACGTCTTCAGCGTGGGCTCCGTGCGCGTCTTCTACGGCCTGGGCTGGTGGAACTGGACGATGCTGCACGTCATCGGCCTGTTCATCGGGGCCCTCTGCGGCGCCTCCAGCCGTCCGGTGTGGACCGGTGAGGTCCCCATCTTCCGCTCGCAGTACGTCAGCGGACCTCCACTCCTAGCGCAAGGCGATGTCGCGCCAGCCCTTCCGGAAGGCTCGCGAGACTTCTCCCGGGACCTGCCCACGACGCGAGTGTCCCCTCCCAGTGGACCTGTGCGCGGGGAGTGAGCAGCACGCTCCACCGGGAGATGCGCCCCAGGTACCACTCCACCTGGAGCGTCGCGTCCGCCTCGTGCGTGAAGCCCGGCGTGATGCCCGTGCGCCACGACGGCACGTACGTGGCCTCCAGGCGCAGGGCGCTGTTGCCCGGGCCGGGCAGGCCCATGCGATGGGACAATGACAGACGGGGCCCCACTGTGGGGACCGTCTCCCGGGGGCTCCAGGCCATCGTGGCCTGGGCGCCCAAACCCAACGCGAGGAAGGTGTCGAAGCGCTCCGAGGCCGCCACCACGCCCAGCGCCTCCGCCTCCACCGTCGCGCGGTAGGGCAGCGGACGGTCGATGTCCGTGGACATCTTCGCTTCCGCGCCCCAGCCCAATGAGTCGGAGAACGACCGTTGTTGCTGGGGCAGTTCGGGCAGCAGCGTGCGGTAGCCCACCAGCGTCAGCCGCGAGCCGAGGATGCGCGGTACGCCCCAGCGCGGCTCCACCGACAGCTCGCCGTCCAGCACGCGCAGCTCGCTGCTGGACTGGAAGCCGTGCAGGCGCGCGTCGCCCAGGGCCTCGTTCATCGCGGAGGTGCGCAGGCTCACCACCGGCCGCGCGGCGCCCACCTCCGGGAAGTCCACGCCGCCGCTGACCACCGTGCGGGCCGCGCCGGATTCGCGCAGCGCGCCCCGGGCCCAGGTGGTCTCGAGCTCCACCTTCTGTTCATGGTCCTTCGCGAGGAAGGCCCGCGGATCCACATCCGCGAGCGGTCCGTCGTTGAGCTCGCCCTGCGCCTCGGTGGCCGCGGCGAAGGCGGCTTCGGTGTGCTCCGCGCGGACCAGGGCCTTGAGCTCGTCCGGCGTGGGCGGCCGCTTGATGGCCGTGTCCAGGGCCTGCTGGAGCAGGGCCGTGCGGTCGAGCACCGCGAGCTTGCGCTGCATTTCGTCCTCGCGCTCGAAGAGGAGTTGCCGGTCCTTGACGCCCTGGGCGGCGCCGCCCTGCCCCTTCAGCTCGAGGGATACGAAGCGCTCACGTTCGATGGCGAGCTTCTCCCCTTCGGCCTGGTCCACCGCCGCGCGCTCCACCCGCACCACGTGCGCCACGTAGGCGTGCAGGGCATCGCGGGCTTCGGCGCGCGCGGATGGAGGAGCGGCGTCGAGCGCTGTCGTCACGGCGTGAGGCAGCAGCTCGTAGGCCTGCCTGCGCACGTCGGGTTCAGGGGACTGGAGGCGGCGGTGCACGTGGTGCAGCGGCGCGAGCGCGGGGGACGGAAGCAGGGAGGCCAGCTTCGTGAGCAGCCGCTCCTCCTCCACGAGCGCGCGCCGGGCGCGGTCTCCCGTGGATTCGAGGGCGTCCGGGACGTGCTCCAGGAGCGGCACCGTGTGCCCCTTCGCGTCCACGACGTTCGTCTTCGCCAGCGTGTCCAGCGTGGCCGTGGGCAGGACCCACAGCGTGCCGGGGGCGCTCACGTGACGGCCGTTCTCCAGCGAGCCATTGAGGAGGAAGAGCAGCGCGGCGGCGCAGTTGTCGGTGAAGAAGTAGTAGCCCAGGTAGCCGCGACGCTCGAGTTCCCAGATGCGCTCCAGCATGCGCTGGGACTCGCCGGGCGTGAGGTTCAGCCGGAAGCGGCGGATGGTGCGCTGCTCCAGCTCCAGCGACTCGTGGGTGACGTCGCCCAGGGTGCCCGTGAGGAAGACGGTGCTGTAGCCGCCCGTCATGCCCTTCATCAGGTAGCCCAGGCCCTTCTCTTCCATTCCGGTGAGGGCCACGAGCTGCACGACGCGCTCGAAGCCAGGGCCCTGCACCGTGGCGCCTTCGCGCCAGACCGGGCGCAGGAGCAGGTGGCCGAAGAGGGACTGGGGCTGACGGCCCGTGGCCGCGACGAGCAGGACCTCCAGATGGGAGAGCGCATCCGCTTCCGCCCACGTGTCGAAGGCCGGGCAGTCTCCTCGCGAGGACAGCGTGCCCAGGCGCGCCTCCGAGATGAACTCCGACAGGGCGCGCGTCTTGGACAGCTCCTGACAGCGCACCTGATCATCCTCGGGCAATGCGTCCGGACGCAGGGACTCCACGGGGACGAACAGCTCCTCCGCGAACGTGACGAGGTCCAACGAGGCGCTGACCTGGCCCCGGGCGCGGCTGAAGGCTCCCGCGTAGGTGATGCTCGCGGACTCCTTCCATGTGAGCGGGCGCTCGAAGGGGAGCAGCCATCCGTCCAGCCTGCGCCACTGGGGACGCCGGCTCCAACCGCGCGCGTCGTCCCAGCGCTGCATCACGGCGTGCACCACGGCACGGCGGCGCCACACGTGTTCGGCCTCCGTGTCGGTGAGACGTGACAGGCGCAGCGTGGCTCGGCGCTCCTCGGAAGGGTCGTAGCGGTAGAGGTGGAACTGCTCGCGCTGCTCCGACCAGTCCGGACGGGCCTTCGTGCCGTCACCCAGGCCCAGCGGCGCGGGCTCCGGATGCAGCACGAACTCCAACTTGCCTCCGGGGGGACGGCGCATCGCGGGAGGGAGGGCGGCGAGCCCCGCCTCCACGTCCGAGACCAGCGAGGCATCCCGAGCCGCCGCACCGCGCAGGAGGATGCCCGACGTGGCCTCCAGTGCCGCGACCCGTTCGGCCAGGACGACTTCCGGAGACAGCCCCTTCAAGAACGCCGGCACCGCGAGGTGGCCCAGGGGTTCCTCGGCCGGTGTGTCCTGTAACTGCTCATGAGCCTGCGCGCTCACGGTCAACAGCAGCACCGTGAGCAACCCCATCCAGGCTGTGCGAGGCCTCACTGGAGGGCCTCGGCCGCTTGGGTCGCACCCTCCTGTTCCTGGAGGAAGGCCTGACGGTCCTCTTCGAGCCGGGGTTCGGTGCGCGCCAGCTGGCCCACGCGTTCCAGCCAGGCGCGGGCGCGCTCGGGCGTCAGCGTCTTCGCGTCCGCCGTCATCAGCAGCTCCTTGCGGTGCGTGCGCAGCAGCTTGCCGAAGACATCCAGGTTCTCACGGCGGATGCGCGCCGCCTGCGCCAGGTCCTCCACCGTCGGGCCCGCGCCCAACGCCAGGTCCTCTCGCAGCTGGTGCGTGCGAGCCCGCAGGTACACCTGGGCCGCGTGCCCCACCTCCTTCGGTGAGGGGCGCTTGCCCTTGCGCCGCTCCGCGCGCGCGTACGACTGCCAGATGATGATGCCCAGGCCCATCACCGTCAGCGCCACCGTGGCCGTCGACAGGAGCTGGTTCTCGCGGCCGTTGCTGCTCTCGCTGCGCGTGCGCGAGTCGTCGCCCTGGTCCACCTGGTTCGACTCGCTGGTGCCCGCGTTGCTGTTCTCGCTGGAACCGGAGTGGCTGGAGCCCCCTTCTCTGGAGCTGTGGTCGCTGGAACCCGAGGAGTCGCCCGAGTCCGACTTGCTCGAATCCCCCTGGCTGGAGTTGCCCGAGTCGGAGTCGCTGGACTCGCCCGAGCCCGACTCGCTGGAGCCCTCGTCGCTGGAGCCATTGGAACCCGACTTGCTCGAATCCCCACCGCTGGAGTTGCCCGAGTCGGACTTGCTGGACTCGCCCTGGCTGGAGTCACCCTGGCTGGAGTTGCCCGAGTCCGACTGGCTGGAGTCACCCTGGCTGGAAGCGCCCGAGTCCGACGAGTTGCCCGAGTCCGACGCCCCCGCGGCCCTCAAGCCCACGGCGGGCGTGCGACACCCCACGGCGAGCATCAGCATCGACGCCGTCACCGCGCGCTTCCATGAAGACTTCGTCCGCATCCATCCCCCTCGAAAAGGCGCCACCGGGCCTGGCGCCAGCCAGTGCCCTAGCCAACCGCATGCCGGGCGCTGGATTGTGCATTATCGAGAGGTTGCTGGATCGTCTGACGCGATACGACGCGAAAATCCGCCTCCAAGGTGCGTCACGCGCTTCGCGCCTTACGCGAGCCTCGCGCTTCCGATTTCACCCCGGGTCCGGTGGGAACCCTCCTCCAGGAAGAGACGTTTCAGATAGGGATTGAGGAAGCGTCCCTCCGGGTCCAGTTGCTCTCGCACGCGCTGGAAGTCATCCCAGCGGGGATACAGGTGTTTCAGTGTCTCCGCCGTCTGGGTGTGCAGCTTGCCCCAGTGCGGCCGGCCGCCGTGGTTGCGGAAGATGGCCTCCGCGCCGGAGAAGTAGGGCTCCAGCGGCATGCCCCGGTATTGATGCACCGCGATGAACGCGCGGTCCCCGCCGTGCGCCGGGCTGAGGAACACGTCGTCACCGCGCACGAAGCGGTACTCCACCGGGAAGTGCACGGGCAGTTGCTCGCGCGTGATGTATTCGGACAGCTCGCGCAGGCAGTCAGGCCCTCGCGCCACCGGCACGGCGTATTCCATCTCCTGGAAGCGCACGAGCCGCGGCGTGGCGAACAGCGTGTGGCTCTGCCCCGCCAGCACGCCTTCCGACGCCAGCTTCGCCGACAGCCGGCTCACCGGCGCGCACCACGCAGGCCGCATCCGGCACGCACGGCTCACCGCGCCGAAGACCGCGTTCTCCATCACCATCTCACTGAACCAGCGCCCCATGCCCACCCCGTGCGGGGTCTCGTCCGTGAGGTCCATCGCCTTCGTCATCACGCGGTCGGAGTGCGGGAACCAGAAGAACTCGTAGTGCCGGTGGCGCGCCCGCGCCTCATCCAATCCCGCCAGGCACTCCTCCAGCCCCAGGTTCCGCCGCGTCAGCCGCAGCCGGTACTCCGGCAGCAAGCGCAGCCGCACCCGCGTCACCACGCCCAGCGCGCCCAGGGACACCCGCGCGGCCTGGAGCAACTCCGGCGACGTGTCCTCCGAGCACGTCACCTCGTCCCCGCTCGCCGTGACGAGCGTCATCTCCGCCGCCTGCGTGGAGAGGATGCCCAGTCCCACGCCCGTGCCGTGCGTGCCCGTGCCCAGCGCGCCGCCCAGCGACTGCTTGTTGATGTCGCCCAGGTTCTCCATCGCGAGCCGGTGCGACGCGAGCAGCGTCCCCAGTTCGCGCAGGCTCGTGCCCGCCCACACCACGGCCTCGCGCGTGCGGTCGTCCACGGACACCAGGCCCCGCAGCGCTTCGAGCGACACCATCGTCTCGTCCGTCGCGCACAGCGGCGGGAACGAGTGGCCGCTGCCCACCACGCGCACGGTGCGCGATTGAGCGCTGGCGTCGCGGAGCGCGGCCTTCAGGGCGTCCACGGAGTCCGGCTGGAGGAAGCCGGAGGGATGGGCCACCACCCCGCCGGACCAGTTGCGCCACGTCTTCGTCTTCGCCGCCTCGGTCGTCATGCCGTCACCCCCATTCGCCCCGGTAGGTCGGGACCTCTTCCACGACGCGGCCGCCGGAGATGAGCAGCAGCGTGCGGAAGTGCTCACACACCTCGCCCGCCTTCGCGTGCCGGAAGAACACCGGCGCGCCCAGGGGCAGCGGCACCGGCCCCGCGTACGCGATGGGCGTCTGTACCTCGCCCGCACCCTCCAGCGGGAGGAGCTTCGCGCCCTCGGGAAGGTAGGGCACGGGCAGCTTGTCCACGCCCGCCGAGCCGGAGGCCACGAAGCCTCCCCCCTGCAGCGTGAAGAGGCCCGGGCCGGGACGTCGCGTGACGGGGATGGCGAACGCCACCGCGGGCTGATGGTGGAAGCCGCGATAGCCGTCGAAGAGCGCGGGCGAGTACAGGCCGCTGCCCGCGGTGAGCTCCGTGACGCTCGCGTCCTCGCGCGTGGACTCCAGGCTGCCGGTGCCACCGCCGTTCACGAAGCGCGGCGCGAACCCCGCTTCCTTCAGCGCGGCCACCACCGCCTGCCTGCGCGAGTGCACGCGGCCCACCGAGCCCCGCTTGAGCGCGCGGATGACCACGTTCTTCGGCCCCGCGTGCGGCGCGGCGTCCGGCACACCCGCGAGCTGCGCCTCGTAGCCCATGACGCCCGCGAGGAACACGGCGTCCCCTTCCGCCGCGATGCTCCGGGCCACCACCAGCGCGTCCTCCGGCGAGCGCACCGGCGAGCGGTGCACCCCGAAGCGCAGGCCCGGCAGGTCGACGGACAGGTCCACGTCCAGGCACAGCGGCGCTCGCGTCCCATGCCGGCGGGCCGCGCGGGCGGCGAGCGCCACGTGTTCCACCGAGTCCACCATCAGCGTCACGGGCGCTGGCGGCCGGCACAGCTCCGCCAGGGCCTCGGCATCCACGACGGGGTAGCCCATGAGCAGGTCGGTAAAGCCGCGCTCACGCAGGTGCACGGCCTCGTCGGCGCTGAAGCACATGAGGCCCTGGAAGCCGGGATGCCCGTCGAGCACGCGCCGCAGCAGCGCGACGCACCGCACCGACTTCGTGGCCACCCGCACCGGCAACCCTCCCGCGCGCCGCACCAACGCCGCCGCGTTTTCGTTCAGCAGGTCCAGGTCCGCGAAGGCCAGGGGCAGCCTCCGTCCCTCCAGCGCCTGGGCGTAGTAGGCGTAATCACGCGGCATGTCAGTGCCTCCGGGCGCGGACATCATCGCCGCGCCCCCTCGGGTCCGGAGCATGATGGCACCGGGCGCGTGGGGTGGTGGACAGGCAGGGAGAGGAGCCGCAAAAGGGGCAGCGCGCCGGACATCCCTGGGGGAACGCCCGGCGCGCGCACACGCGGATACTTCGACTCCTAGGTCGGCCCACCCCCCCGGAAGGGCACGTGACGCCATGGTGCCGTCAGCCGAAAGTCATTTCTATTGAGGAAATCACGCGAGTCCCAAACGACTCGGGGGGCAGGAAATCACTTCCGACCTGGACAGGCGGAAGAAGCACTGATTCCACTCCCGACCTCACAAGTCTTCCAATTGTCCCCAACGGCTATAGTAAGAAAATCGTGATTGATTTGATTTCCGAGGACCAACGTCTCTTGCAGGAGTTGGAGGGCCTGCTGGAGGGATTGGAGCCCGGCTCCGAGGCCCTGCCGACGGTCCTCGCCGCGCTCCGAAGCGCCCTGCGCGCGGAGCGGACGGCGGCCTACGGCGTGGACGTGGGCCCAGACCGCTATCACACGGCATTCGTTCACGGCGTCGGCTTCCCGCAGCCGCCCTCCATCCTCTCCGAGGCCTTCGACGCGTCGCTGCCGCCGGCGGGGAGCCGCTTCGGTTACTTCGATCCCGCGCGTCCGCCGCTGGCCCAGCGCAACCGGGCGATGCGCTTCTCACCCCTGGGAATCTCGGAGACGCTGCGGGCCCTGCCCATCACCGGCGAGGGAGAAGGCCCTCTGTGGGAGCGGCTGGGATTGAGCGAGGCGGAGTGGGAGCACGCGCGGACGCAGCTGGCCGGGTATGCCTTCAATCTCTACCGGCAATTGGGATTGGAGCAGTTCGCGCAGCTGCGGGTGCTGGTGTGTGAAGGCGACATGATGCTGGGTTGGGTGGGCGCCTTCCGGGCCGAGCCCTTCACGGAGCGGGAGCAGCGGCTGTTGCAGGCGCTGACGCCCGCCATCCAGCGGCGGATGGCCATGGACCGGCGGCTGCGCGAGGCGGGCCTCTTGGGGCCGGCCCTGGGCGCGGCGCTGGAGGTGCTGGGGCGGCCCGCATGGGTCGTCACGTTCAGCGGCCGGGTGATGCACGCGAACAAGGCGGGTCAGGCGCGGTGGGAGCAGGACTCCCAGGCGCTGGCGACGCAGGTGCGCGAGTGTCTGCGAAGCCCCCCGGGCGCGGGGCCGCTGTTCTCCTCCGGGCCACTGCGCACGCAGGGGCTGCCTGACCACTACCTGGTGCTGGACCCCGGACCGCCGATGGATCCGACCTCGCGCCTGCCGGTGCTGACCCAGCGCTGGGGGCTCACCGCGCGCGAGGCGCAGGTGCTGGAGCACGTGGTGCAAGGGGAGACGAACAAGGCCATCGCCCTGCACCTGGGCTGCGCCGAGCGCACGGTGGAGGTGCACGTCACGCACCTCCTGAACAAGGCACAGGTGGAGAGCCGCTCCGCGCTCATCTCGCGCTTCTTCCAGTCCTGATGGGCCGGTGGGCACTGCCCGGCGCATGACTAGGATGGAGGGATGGACGACGTGCTCTTGAGGAAGGCGCTGGCCCGCGCCGACGCGGCGGTGGCGAAGGGGCCACACGCGCTGGCGGCGGATGGCCAGCGCCGCACGCTGCACGTGGCGATGGGAGACCCGCAGGCGGACTTCGACCGGGTGCTGTCCATCCTGTCGCTGCACGGGCTGCTGGACGAAGAGGGAGGGCTGCGGCCAGACGTGTGCCTGGTCTCCGTAGGCGACCACTTCGACTGGGGTCCCGCGACGGACCGGGAGCGCGTGGCCCGAAGCGCGCTCCGGCTGGTGGCGTGGCTCGCGTCCCATCCGGCGGACCAGGCGGTGATGCTCCTGGGCAACCACGACCTGGGACGCGTGGGAGAGCTGGCGGACTTCACCGATGCGTCGTTCCGCGCCGCGCAGGTGGAGGCGGACCGCGTCTATGCGGGGGACGACACCGACGCGGCGGCGGAGCGCGACTTCCTCCAGCGCTGGCCTGGATTGCCCACGGCGGAGCTGGCGGCGCGGGACTTCAGCACCTGGACCGAGGAACAGCGCGCGTGGGTGGAGTATCTGCTGCGCGCACGGCGCTTCCGCGTGGCGCATGCGGCCGGGGATTCGCTGCTGGTGCTGCACGCGGGTGTCACTCGCGAGGACCTGGGAGTCGTAGGGCTCGAGCCCGAGCGATGGGGGGATGCGCGCGCGGTGGCGGAGGCGCTCAACGGCGTGATGGACCGGGCGGTGGCCGGGTGGAAGGGCGGGCCGCTCGTGTTGCCGGGGCTGCACCATCCGGGCAACGCGAAGGATGGCGAGGGCGTGGGCATCTTCTACCAGCGGCCCAGCCTTGCCGCGGAGGACGAGGAGCGCGTGCGGGGAACGCCGCGGCGCAGGTTCGATCCCCGGCGGCTGCCGCTCGGGCTGACTCAGGTCGTGGGCCACACGCGCGACAAGCGGGTGCGGGAGCTGGTGTCACCCGGTCCCGTGCGAGATGGAGTGCTGCGCCACCTGGTGACGGACGGGGCGCGGGTGGACTATGCGCACGGCCCGCCGCCAGTGACGGGCGCGGGTGAGGCGGTGATGGTGTTCACCGACGGCGCCATGCGCGAGGGCCGCGCGGAGGACTTCGAGCTGCTCGACCTGGACGCGCGTCGCGCGGTGCCGCTGGCTCCGTGAGTGTTCGCGCGTGCCGCATGCGTGGCACGCGCGAAGGCTCGTGCTTCTGTTACGGCGCCGCGCCAGGGACGGCGGCCGGCGTCTTGAGCCCGGCGAGCTTCTTCTCCAGCGACTCCACCTGACGCGGGGACACCTGCGCGGCGGGCAGCGTCTTCGCGAAGGTCAGCGCCTCCTCCAGCGTCTTCACCGCGCCCGCGGTGTCCTTGCGCGCGACCTGGATGTCCGCGCGGCCGGAGAGCACGGACAGCCGCCGCGCTCCCTGCACTCGCGCCAGTGCCCGGTCGTTCGCGGCGAGCGCGTCGTCCAGCCGGCCCGACAGGCGGTACAGCGTCGCGAGCCGCGCGGGCGGGTTGTAGTCCTGGGGCAGGTCCTTCTCGCTCTGCTCCAGCGCGGGGATGGCTCGCTGCGGCTGCTCCAGCGTCATCGCGGCGAGCATGCGGTGCGAGTCGAACACGCTGCGCGCCTCGGGGTTTGGCGCCTTCGCGGCTTCGCCCTCCAGGAACGTCAGCCACTCCTGGGCCACCTGCTTCGCGCCCGCGGTGTCCTTGTCCTGCTTGCGCGCCTCCACCAGCACTTCGTACAGGCCGGAGCGGTCATCCGCCTCCATGTCGATGGCCGGCGGCGCGAGCACCTCACGCGCCTTCGCCTCCAGCGCGTGCCGCAGGTCCGCCGCCTCGGGCGTGCCTTCCGGGATGGCCAGCGCGCAGCCGAGGCCATTGAGGACGCCGTTGGCCAGGCTGAGCGAGCGCGGCACCCTCGGCAGCTCCACGACCGCCTTCCGCGCGCAGTCCTCGTACTGCTTCGCTCCGTACTGCGCCATCAGCAGCGACTCCAGCGCGCGACCCCGGCGGGACCAGTCCGCGGGAGCCTCCGCGAGCGCGAGCGACAGGGCCTCGGCGGCCTCCGCGGGCTTGCGCTCTCCGTAGAGGGCATCACCGCGGGCGAGCAGCGCTTCCGCGCCGGTGGCACCGCCCTGGTAGGCGCGCTCGCCGTCCTCGAAGAGGCGCTCCAGCTGCGGCACCGTCGCGCTGCCGGCAAAGCGCAGCAGGGCCTTCTCCTCGCGCGGGTCGATGATGAAGAAGGTGGGCCAGAACTCGACCGGGTACTTCTCTTGGAACGTCGCGTTCTGGGTCAGGTCGGTGTTGAGCTCCAGCCACACGAAGCGGTCCGCGTGCTTCGCCAGCGCCTTGTCCGTGAAGACATACGCGCGCATGGAGCGGCACGTGTGGCACCACGGCGCCCAGGTGTCGACGAACAGGGGCACGCCCTTCGCCTTCGCGTCCGCGAGCGCGCGGGCGTAGTCATCCGGGATGAAGGGCAGCGGGCCTTCGGCATGGGCCTCGGCGGACGCGGGCGCATTGGCGTTCGTGGCCGTGCAGGCGATGGACCCCGACAGGAGCAGGCAGGCGAGGAGGGAGCGCATGCGGCGCACCCTATCGCGCCTCTCCAGGGGTGTCCCCGGTGGACAGTGTACGCACACTGCGCTGGGCACCACGCCGCGTGCGTGCTGTCTTGCACATGGCCCCTTATGCCCATGAAGGACCCTCGCGCCCTGCGCACCGCCCTCGCGTCCGCCCTGGACGCCCTGCCCGCCTCCGAGCGCTTCCCCGACAGCGGTGACGCCGACGTGGCCCGCCGCCTGGCTGAACGCCTGCGCCGCGACCTGCTGCCCCGCCTGGGCTCCGGCGCCGAGGATGCGCCGCTGCTCCTCGTGGCCATCGCCGGCCCCAACAACGTCGGGAAGTCCACCCTCTTCAACGCGCTGGCGAAGGCGTCCCTGTCCCCCGCGCGTCCCGAGGGCGGACTCACCAAGCAGTGCCTGGCCGCTGCGAATCAAGAGACGTGGACGGGCGCGCTGAAGGACGTGCTCACCCAGCGCTACGACATCATCCCGGTGGCCGACGGCACCGTGGCGCCCGTGGACGAGCCCGGGCCTGCCGGCCGGCTGTACCTGGTGCTGTCGGATGCCGTACCGCGCGGACTGCTGGTGATGGACACGCCGGACTTCGACAGCGTGTACCGCGACAACCGCGAGCGGGCGGAGGCCCTGCTCGTCACGGTGGACGTGCTGGTGTTCGTGGTGAGCCGGCAGACGTACCAGAACGCGGCGCTGGTGGACTTCCTGCGCGCCGCGGTGGGCCACGGCAAGCCGTACCTGCTCGTCTACAACGAGGCCACGCGCGAGGAGGTGGCGCGCGGCCACCTGGACAAGCTGGCCCAGGACGTGGGCCATCCGCCCATCGCGCGATACCTGGCGCCGCACCAGCCGGAGGTGGAGGCGGGGCTGAAGCCGCTGGCCACGGAGGCGCTGGATGGACGGCCGCCGCTCGCCGCGCTGCTGGGACAGGCGGAACATGCGCGCGAGTTGAAGGCACGGGCGCTGGAGGCTTCGCTGTCGGATGCGCGCTCGGAGCTGGACGCGGTGGCGCGAGCGGCGACCCGCGCGGCCCGTGAGCCGGAGCGGCTGCGGCAGCGGCTGCGGCACGACCTGCAAGGCATTGGCGCGCAGGCGGCGCTGAAGGCCGTGCCCGCGGACGTGCTCGTGGATGCGTTCCGCGACGAGTTGGATGCGCGCAGCACCTTCCACCGCTTTGTGCGCCTGCCGTTCCGCGGGCTGGCCACGGCGCTCTCGTTCGTGAGCCGCAAGGTGCGTGACTCCTTCACCGGCCCCCGGCCGAATGAGGCGCTGCCCACGCAGGCGGTGGATGACTCGCTGAAGGACGGGCTGCGCAGGCTGGTGGACGCCTTCGCGCCGGAAGTGGCCGCGTGGCGAGGGGACGCGGAGACGCGGGAGAAGCTGGAGCAGTCCTTCGGGCCCGCGATGCTCGGACGGCTGGATGCACCGCTGGACCTGGGCGCGCTGCACGCGCACGCGGCGGACCGGGCCACGCTGTATGACTTCTGCCGCCAGCTGGTGGGCAGCGAGCTGCAGGGCGGCATGCGCGAGGAGCTGCTCCAGGCGCTCACCACGCTGGTGTACTCGGTGCCGTCCGGGGCGGCGGCGGTGGTGACGGTGGCCACCGGCGGCCTGGGCCATGACGCGGTGGTGTGGGCGGGGACGCTCCTGTCCACTCCGCTGCTGGAGCGCTTCGTGGATCTGCTGGGCGCCCAGGTGCGCGCGACGGTGACGCGCAAGTGGGCGGACGCGCACGGGGCCACGCTGGCGCAGGCCATGGAGAAGCGCTTCTTCGCGGAGCTGTTGTCCCACCTGGACGCCCAGGCGGAAGGCTGGCTGCGCACCGCCTCCACCCTGGAGACGGCACGGCGGGCGGCGGAGTAGGCGGCCGGTTCCTGACAGGGTCCCGCCTCCGCGATGGCGGCGAGACTTCGTGCCTCGTCGCCACCGATGCGTCATGCTGGGTCCGCCATGACCGGTCCGGGCCCGGAGGCGGGTTCTCCTCTCATCCTGTCGTTCCGTCACCTGCTGACCGAGTCCGTCAGTGCGTTCCTCGACGAGGCGGACATGACGTGTCCGCAGACGGCGGACGCGCTCAGCGAACTGCTGGTGACGCTGTCGCGCTACCGCGAAGAGGGCGCGCTGCTGTTCCCCACCGCGTTCCTGGGTGACGACCTGGGCGCGATGCTGGAGATGCTGGGCGGGCACGACCCGATTCCCCTGGGCTCGGGGCCGCGCAACCGCGACACCATCCAGCGTGCGCTCAAGCAGTGCGCGCCGCTGGGACAGGGGCGCTGGTGGGCGCTGTACCTGCTGCGTGAGCCCTCGGGCCTCACCTACGGCATCTTCCGGACGGATCCGTTCCCCCTGGCGGAGACTCCGCTGGAGCGCCTGCGGCACGCGCCGGACCGGGGCGCACGGGTGGTGGGCGTGTTGCAGCTCGCGGACAACATCATCGAGCTGCGCGGAGGCGGCGGGCTGTGCCGGCACGTGTACCTGTCCGGCGCGCGCGTCGACCTGGAGCCGCCCTCCGCGGTGCTGGACGCGCTGGCGAGCGCGGTGACCGAGCAGGTCCTGCCCTCCAGCCGCGAGTACGCGCGGGGCTTCTTCCGGCGGGTGCTGTTCGAGGTGATGCAGTCCTCGCACGGCACGCTGGTGGCGGTGCTGCCCCGCGAGCGCGCGGGTTCAGCGCTGTTCGTGGACGGCATCCTGTTGCCCCGGCCCATGGACGTGGTGGCGTTGCTGGACCGGCACCACGCGACCCAGGACGGCAGCGCGGCGTCAGCGGTGCGGGCGGCCGCGCAGCTCTTGCGCGGCATGATGGCCACCGACGGCATCACCGTGCTGCGCGCGGACGGGTGCATCCTCGGGTACAACGTCTTCGTGCGTCACCCGGAGACCCTGGCGCGGCAGCCGGGCTTCTTCGGTGGAGCCCGGCGGCGGACGTTCGAGGTGCTGTGCGCGGCCCTGGGGAACGAACTCGCCGCGGCGTTCATCCGCTCGCAGGACGGGGACGTCGCGTGCCGTCGCGCGTGACGGTTTCCTGTTTTGCGCGCTGTCCGGATTGATGGCGGCCCTGAGGGACAGAGGACCCTGCAGGTCGCATTCAGGCACTGGGACTCGGGACGTGGGCGGAAGGTTGAGAACGTCAACTTAATCTGTAAGGCTGCGCGCGCTTTGCGCACAGCTCCCCTCCCGCTCCGCGCGTACGCCGCGCTGTCCCTGCTCGCCGTGTGCCTCGCGAGCGCGCCTGCCGTGGCACAGAAGCTGCCGGCCGTCGTAGTGACGGGGGCACCCGCGGCGCCCTCTCCGGTCAACGATGTCGGCACAGGGCTCTGCATGGCGTCCAACGTGTGGACGCGCACCGCGGCGGAGTATCCGCAAAGTCAGTCGCTCTATACGGACGTCCTGAATGCATACATGGAGGAGAACCGCGGTACGCGCATGACCTCCGTGCTGCGCTCCGCGTTCGACCTGTCGAACAACCTGAACGACGGTCGCATCCTGAGCTACGGCGACTTCATCAATGTGGTCTCGGGCTGCGCGCAGGGCGGTTGCCCCTTCCACTACAACGATTCGACCACCCGGTTCGTCTCCCGCTTCCGCGGCTACTTGAACGTCACTCCGAGCATGGTCGGGCGGGTCCTGCACTTCGGCTTCTATGCCGACGACGCCATCAGCCTCGTGCTGTTCGACAAGGCCAGCGCGCGGTACGACATCGTCATCCGGCCACCGGAGCTCGGTGCGGCCACGCGACGCACCACCAACTCCGTCACCTTCACGCAGTCCGGCCTGTACCCCATTGAGTTGCTCTACGTGCAGATCGTGGAGCACGCGGCGCTGGAGTTCTCGGTTCTAGACGGCCCGTTCACGGACTACGACCGCCCGGCGAATCAAGTTCCGGTCGTCCCGCTCAACACCAATGGGTTCAACCTGGTCGAGTCCACACAGCTGTTCCAGACCGAAACCGGCCGGCCGTCGTTCCCGGACAACCTGGACCAGTGCGTCCAGTGCAACCGCCAGTTCGCGAATCAGCCCGGCAATGGCAGTTGCGGTTCGTCCTACTACTGCAACTCCGCTGCGCTCTGCGCGCCCTGTGACACGAACCTCCTTTGCGGAGACACGTGCGCGCCGTGCGGACCGACCGCGCCCATCTGCGCCGAGGTCAACGGCCAGTTCACCTGCGTCGCTTGCACCCAGAACAGTGACTGCGCCACGGGCCGCTGCGACACCACCACCAACGTGTGCACCGGCTGCGTCCGCGACTCCGACTGCGGCTCTGGCCAGGTCTGCGACGAGCCGAACTTCACCTGCGTCCAGTGCACCTCCGACGCGGAGTGCCCCGGCAGCCAGGTCTGCAACCTCACCGCGAGCACCTGCGTCGAGTGCAACAAAGACACCCAATGCGACCGCGGTGAGAGCTGCTCCAACAACGTCTGCACGCCTTGCAACACCAACGACGCCTGCGCCGGCAACTCCTGCAACTGCTGCCCCAATGGCACCCAGTGCGCCGCGCCCACTCCCGGCGCCCCACCCTCCTGCGTCGAGTGCACCACCGACAGCCAGTGCTCCAACGGCCAGCGCTGCGACACCCTGAACGGCGCCTGCGTCGACAGCGTCGCCGAGTGCAACACCTCCGACCGCTGCGGCCCCGGCTGCTCCAAGTGCCCCGGTGAGCGCCCCTACTGTCTCGACGGCGAGGTCTGCGTCCAGTGCCGCAACGACCTGGAATGCGGCGACGGCCAGACCTGCGTCAGCGGTGAATGCAGCTCCTGCACCACCGACAAGCGCTGCGGCCCGCGCTGCGACTCGTGCGGCGAGGGCGCTCCGTTCTGCCTCTCCGACGGCACCGCGCAGAACAGCGTGTGCGTGGGCTGCGTCAACGACACCGACTGCGGCAGCGGCAAGTGCGACCCCACCACCCGCACCTGCACCAACACCGGCGCCTGCGCCGTGACGTGCGAGCAGGGGCGCGTGTGCGACGGCTCCACGTGCGTCGAGTGCTTCGCCGATGCCCACTGCCCCTGCGGCGGCACCTGCGACCTCACCTCCAACACCTGCCTCGAAACCTGCGCCGACAGCGGCGACTGCCTGGGCGTCGAGTTCTGCTCCGCCGAAACCCAGCAGTGCGAACGCGGCCGCCGCAAACCCGGCACTGAACCCCAGGGCGGCGCCTTCTGCTGCGGCACCACCGCCGAGGACACCCCCACCGGCAGCACCGCCATGCTGGTCACCCTCGCCCTGGGCTTCCTCTTCCTGCGCTCCACTCGCCGCGTCCGATGAAGCCCTCCCGCACGCCGCTCCTCCCGCTGCTGCTGGCCCTCGCGCTGTCCACCGCCGCCCACGCCGCGCCGGATCCGCGCTTCAACATCCAGGTCTTCCGCCCGTCCGGCGCGCCGCAGGACCTGGTGATGGTCACCCAGTCCCGCCCCCTGTCCCACCTGTCCGTCGCCGCCGGGCCCTACTTCAGCTACTCCCTCAACCCGCTCTCCCTCGTCCCCAAGGACGGTGACCTGGGCTCCATCAGCCTCGTGGGCAACCGGCTCCAGCTGGATGTCATGGCCACGGTGGGCCTCTTCGACTGGTTCGAGGTCGGCGTGGACATGCCGCTCGTGCTCCTGCAGGGCGGCCAGAACCTGGAGGTCATCGGCACCGAAGGGCCCGTGGAGAGCTTCGCCCTGGGCGACCTCCGCCTCATGGGCAAGGTGGCCATCCCCGGCTTCCGCCGCTCCGCGGAGGGCCACGGCTGGGGCGCGTCACTCACGCTCAACGTCAGCTTCCCCACCGGCGTGCAGGAGGCCTTCGCGGGCGACGGCGAGCTCACCTGGGCGCCGGGCCTGGTGCTCGACTACCGCTTCGAGTCCGGCATCCTCCTCGCCTTCAACGGCGGCTTCTGGAAGCGGCCGGACGTCATCTTCAGCGGCACGCAGCTGGGCGACATGGCGCCGTTCGGCCTGGGCACGGAGGTGCCCCTCTTGCGCGGCAGCGGCATCACCGCGCTCGGCATGGTGAACGGCGCGTTCGGCCTCAAGAAGGCTCCGGGCCAGGAGCGGCAGATTCCCGCGGAGCTGCTCATCGGCCTGCGTTGGTACAGCTCGCTGGGCGTCACCTTCACCTTCGGCGGTGGCCTGGGCTGCGGCTGCTCGCTGGCGTCGCCGAACCTGAGCTTCTTCACGTCCATCATCTGGGTGCCCGCAAAGACGCGCGAGTGGGAGGCCATCGAGCGCTTCAAGGAGCCGCCCGAGCCGCCCCCGCCGCCCGTGGACCCCGACAACGATGGCGTCATCGGTGAGCGCGACCGCTGCCCCAACCTCGCGGGCCCGGTGGAGAACAGCGGCTGCCCGGACACCGACGCGGACTCCGACGGCGTGGTGGACCGCATCGACAAGTGCCCGGACGTCCCGCAGGGCAAGCGCGGCCGTGACGGCTGTCCGCTCGCGCGCACGTCGGGGAACAAGATCGTCATCCTGGAGCAGGTGAACTTCGCCACCGACCAGGACGTCATCCTCTCCGAGTCCTATCCGGTGCTGGAGGAGGTCGCGCGGGTGATGGAGGAGAACCCGAAGATGGACCGCATCCTCATCGAGGGTCACACCGACTCGCGCGCCAGCGACCAGTACAACCTGGAGCTGTCCAAGCGCCGTGCCGCCAGCGTGAAGCGCTTCCTCATCGAGACCGGCGTCGCCGCGGAGCGCGTGTGCTCGCAGGGCTACGGGCGCAGCATGCCCCTGGCCGACAACGCCACGGAGGAGGGCATGGCCCTCAACCGCCGCGTGGAGTTCACCATCCAGCCGCCTGCCGACGGTCCCCGCCCGCCCTGCCCGGATGACGCGGAGGCCGCGTCCAAGAAGAAGGGCGGCAAGCGCCCCGCGCCGAAGTCCCCGGCGCCTCCCAAGAAGCAGCCGTAGCGGCCGTCGCCTCGGGGTCCGCCGCTCCCGTGCGGCGGGCCCGGCGTCGACACGGCGGAGCTACTCGACGATGAAGTCCGCGGCCGTGCGGCGGCGGCCGGCCACCACCGACACCACCGCGCGGCCCTTGCCCACGGCCGTCACGCGGCCCTCGGGCGACACCGTCACCACGGCGGCGTTCGAGCTGAACCACTCCAGCGGCACCTTCTCCAGCGCCACGCCGTTGCGGTTGTACGCGCGCGCCTGGACCATCACCGACTGGCCCTTCTTCTTGAAGGTGTACGAGGTGAGGTTCAGCCCCAGGCGCGCGAAGTCCGGCGGCACCACCTGCACGGCGATGGCGCGGTGCAGGTGCCCCAGCGTCGCGGTGACGGTGGCCACGCCGGCCGACGCGGCGATGAGCTCGCCGCTCTCCACGCGCGCCACGGCCTCGTTGCTGGAGCGGAAGTCGGGCGCCGCGTCGGGGATGACGTGGCCCGCTTCATTGCGCGCCACCACGCGCACCTTGAGGGTGCGCCCCACCTCCACGAAGTCCGCGCCCGGCGCGCGCACGTCCAGCGACGCGAGGATGGTGAGGTCCAGCGGCAGCGCCGCCTTCGCCCGTCCGCCCTGCACGCCGATGATGGTCTTTCCGGACTTGCGCGCCACCACCGTGCCGTCCTCCAGCACGGAGGCCACCTCCGGCGCGGAGCTGGTCCAGCGCAGGCGCGTGTCCATCATCTTGCGCCCATCCGCGTCCAACACCGTGTAGCTGAGCGGCAGGTTCTGCCCCTGCGTGCGCAGGTAGCGCAGCTCGGGCTGCTCCAGGGTGATGGTCGTGGGCGACGGTCCGCACGCACCGAGGACACCCAGCGCGAGGAAACCCAACAGGGAAAAGGAGATGGGGCGTGAGGTCTTCACGAAGGCAGGCACGGGGGCAGGTGGGGAAGGGCCGAGTCTACCGGTGGAGCACTCAAAGGGCGTGAAAACCGCGAGCGCCCGCGTCGAAGTCCGCGCGCCTGCACGCCTGCTGACGACTACTGCCCACTTCCACGTCGCGGGGTCCGGGCCTCCATCGACCCCAACACCTGCGCGGCCAGGGCCTCCCCCTCCCGCCAGCCCGCCACCCGGGCGCGCTCCCTCGCCTGCTCCAGCCGCTCGCGCGCCTCCGGCCCCCGGCCTCCCGCCACCAGCAGGCGCCCGGCGTTGTAGTGGATGCGCGCCACCTCCTGGGCGTCCCCACCCTGCTCGGCCAGGGCGAGCGCGCGCTCCAGGTCCGACAGCGCCTGGGCCGGCTCGCCCGCGAGGACCCGCAGGCCCGCGAGCTGCGACAACGCCCGCGCCTGGCCCACCGCGCTGCCCACCGACCGCGCCTGCTCCGCCGCGCGCGTGAAGGCCACCCGCGCCCGGTCCAGCTGCCCCAGCCGCTGCTGCAGCCGGCCCAGGAGCAGGTAGTGCTCCCAGAAGAAGTCCGCCACGTGCGGGGTCCGGTTCCCCATGCGCTGGAAGGCGCGCGCCAGCAGCTCCACCGCGGCCGTCGTCTCGCCCTTGGCCTCGCGCACGCGCGCGAGCTCGCCCAGCACCAGGGCCTCGGCCTCCGGATCCGAGCCCGCCGGCCCCTGCGCCATGCTGAGACGCACCTCCGCGTCGTCCACGCGCCCCAGCTTCAGCTCCGCGACGGCCAGGCGCCGCGCGGCCTCCGCCCACCGGCCGGGCGTCTGCATCACCGGCACGCGGTCCAGCCACGGCGTCACCAGCCCGTCCACGGCGGCGGGGTCCGTCTGCGTGAGACATCCCGCCGCGCGCGCGAGCACGTCCAGCTGCCAGCGCACCACCGCCGCCGTCGCGCCGGGCGCCCGGCCCAGGGCCCAGCGGAAGAACTCCACCGCCGAGCGCCACTCGCCTCGCGCCGCGAACCAGTCGCCCGCCCGCTCGCACGCGACCGGCGCGCCGGAGGCATCCGCGCCCAGCAGGTGGTCCGCCACGCGCACCTCGCGGGCCGGCTCCTGCACGAACGCCTCGTCCTCCAGCGTCTCCGCCAGCTCCTGGTGCGCGCTCCGCAGCTGCGGGGGCGACAGGCGCTCGCGCAGCACCTGCCGCGCCTCCTCGCTCGTGAAGCGGAAGATGCCGGGCTGCCCGGGCACGGGCACCACCCACTCCGCGTCCTCCAGCACCCCGGCGCCGTCCGTGGCCGTCAGCGACGCGCGCACCAGCTCCGCGGAGAAGAGCGAGCCCTCCACCGCGGCCCGCTGGAGGAAGCGCAGCGACGCGGCGGGCAGCAGCTCCAGCCGCGCGCCCAGGGCCTGCCCCAGTCCTTGCGGCAGCGCCGCGGGGGACAGCGGGCCATTGGACTGGAAGCCGCCCTCCGTGCGCTGCAACACCCCCACCGACACCAGCAGCCGCACCAGCGCCAGCGCATGCGCGGGATTGCCGCGCACCCGGTCCGCCACCGCCCGCTCCAACGACGGCGACAGGGCCAGGCCCAGGCTCGCGGTGAGCAGCGCGTTCAGCTCCGACGGCGACAGCCCCTCCAGCACCGTCACGGGCAGGGACGCCAGGGACGTGGGCACCGCGTCCACGTCACCCGTGGCCACCAGCGAGACTCCCAGCTCCTTCGCCGTGAGCAGCCCCGCGAGCATCTCCAGCGACGGGCCGTCCACGCGGTGCACGTCGTCCACCAGCAGCAACAGGCCGGACGGCTTCGCCACGCGCTGGATGGCGTCCACCACCGCTCCGTCTCCCGCCGGCAGGAGTCCGCCGCCCACGGGCGCGCCCCGCGCGAGCCTCCGCCAGAGCGCCGCGGCCTCCGGTTCGGAGAAGCCCAGCCCCGACAGCGGCGGCAGCGACGCGTCTCCGCCCGTGGCGGTCCGCGACAGCGCGGCGAGCACCGTGCGCCACAGTCCCAGCGCTCCCGCGGAACGAGGGTCTCCACCCCACGCGTACACCACGCGCGGCGAGGCGCCCGCGGCCAGCTCCGCCACCGCCTCCAGGAAGCGGCTGCGTCCCACGCCCGAGGGCCCCACGAAGAGCCGTGCGCCGCCTTCGCCCTTGCACGCCGACTCCACCACCATCGCCGCCTGGGTCAGCGCCTCGTCGCGCCCCACCAGCGCGTCCACGCGGGTCGCGGGCGCGCCGGACTCCACCCGCCACGCCGTGCCGCCGGGCAGCTCGCGCGCCATGCCGATGCGCACCCCGCCCGCCTCCACCAGCAGCGCCTTCACCGAGGCGCCCACCAGCAGTTCGCCAGACACCGCCGCGTCCGCCAGCGCCTGCGCCCGCTCCAGCCCCAGGCCGGACAGCCGGGGCGCCCCGGCCTCCGCGCTCGAGCGCACCACGCCGGACTCCAGGCCCCGCCTCACGCTCAGGCCCGCGCCGCCCAATTCCTCCGCGCACTTCAGCGCCCGCGTCGCGTCGTCCGCGCGAACCTGCGGCAGGCCGAAGGGCAGACACCAGTGCGTGTCCGACAGCGCCATCGCCTCCACGTGGTGGCGCGCGGAGACCTGCGCCACCACCTCGCGCAACCGGGCCGCGTGGGCCGGCTCGCCCGCGACCACCAGCAGCGTGAGCCGGCGCATCTGCGCCTGCGCGTCCATCGCGCGGATCTTCACCGTGGGGCCCGGAGCCTCGTCTCCCAGGGCCGGAGGTCCGTCGTCGTCCCCGGTGGCGGACGGCGGCGCGGCCAGGGCGGAGGCCAGGGGCGCGGGCACCTCCATCGTCGGGTCGGTGGGCGGCTCGTGCACGGCGCCGTCGCCGCGACGCGCGGGCGCCTTGGCCGTCGGCGCGTCGGGGAGATCCTCGTCGCCCAGGTGCATGGGCGGCTCGCGCAGCGCGGGCATCAGCGGGAGCTTGGGCGCGGCGCCTCCGGACGAGGGCGTGAGCGACTTCTGCGCGGCGTCCACGCCCATGGGCGTGAGCGAGTTGCCGCACGCGGGACAGAAGCGACTGGTCGCGCTGGTGGACTGGCCACAGCGCGGGCACGACACGTTGGAGGGCTCGCGGACCTGGGGCAGCCCGGGCTCGCCGCTGCCCGCGTCGCGCAGCCGCGCCAGCACCGTGTCGCCCACCAGCCGCGTCACCACCGCGGGGACGCTCTCCTCCGGCGGCTCCGGCGTTTCATCCAGATAGGACTGGAGCGCGCGGGCCACGTCCGCGCAGCGGGCGAAGCGCTGGCCGGGGGCGCGGTGGAGCATGCGCAGGATGATCTGCTCCAGCAGCGGCGACAGCCCCTCCACGAACTGCGAGGGCCGGGGCACCGCTGCCAGCGCGATGCGCCGCATGGCCTCCGCGGGGTTGTCCGTGTCGATGAACGGCCGGCGCGTGCACAGCTCCCACAGCACCACGCCCAGCGCGAACTGGTCGCTGGTGCCGGAGACGGGCTCGTTGCGCACCTGCTCCGGCGACATGTATCGCAGCTTGCCCTTGAGCACTCCCGTGCGCGTGCGGCTGGCGCGGATGGTCGCCTTGGCCACGCCGAAGTCCACCACCTTCGTCAGGCCGTCCAGGCGCACCATGATGTTCTGCGGGCTGATGTCCCGGTGCACCAACTCCAGCGACGCGCCCTGGCTGTCTCGCGCGTGGTGCGCGTGGTCCAGCCCCAGCGCCGCGTCGCGGATCATCTGCGCGCAGACGCGGTGGGGCAGCGGCGTGCCGGCCCGCTGCGACGCCTTCGCCAGGCGGCCCAGGTTCTCGCCCTCGATGTACTCCATGGCGATGTAGAACGTGCCCTGCCACGCGCCGACCTCGTACAGCGAGACGACGTTCGGATGGTTCAGGTGCGCCGCGACGCGGGCCTCGTCGAGGAACATCTCCACCGAGCCATCGTGCTCCAGCAGATCCGGCAGCAGGCTCTTGAGGATGACGGGGCGCTCGAAGCCGCTCACGCCCACCTGACGTGCCAGGAAGATTTCCCCCATGCCCCCCACGGCCACGCGGCGCAGCACCGCATACCTGCCGAAGATGAGGGAAGACGGGGAAGCACCGGACACCATCGCCCTTGAACCGTACCCAGCGATCCCCATCCCCCGCCAGTCCCCGGCCCTTCGCTTTCGCACGGGGAGCCATTAGCCGTTCCGCCCCCGTGTGGGGTCCTGGCGTACCGGGCATGAGCTACATGGACCCAGGCATGTTTCAGACGTGCCAGGTCAGACGCCCCGCCTGCTCGGACGCACCGGGCGCGAGGGTCAACGGCGACACATACAGCCCGCGCCGCTCCCGCTTCCACCAGGCCCCGGTGCGCTGGCGCTCCGTCCGGGACGTCATCCGGTAGTCGTGGAGCACCGCCCGCACGAGCCGGGGCGGACGGTCCGGGAAGGGGTTGGACGCGAACAGCCCCAGCACCTCCGGCGAGCCCTCCAGCAGCCGCTCCATCAGGGCCAGGAACCACGAGGGCGGCGACCCCAGCGCGGCGAACCACATCTGCCAGTCCAGCCGGGGTTGATGCGGGGCGACCTGTCGCGGTGGCCGGTCCACACCCGACGTCTTGTATCGGAACGGGTACTCCCGCCAGTGCACGCCGTCGTCAGAGCCCTCCACCGTGATTTCCGGCCGGTCCACCGTCATCACCGCGAACAGGCCGTAGGAGTTCACCGAGTGCAGCGGCACCACCCGGTCCTCCAGCCAGTCCACCGCCCGCACCAGGCGCTCCGGGCCGCGAGGCCACCACCCCATCCGGCGCAGCTGCTCCACGGTGCCCAGCGTGAGCAATGGCACCGCCGCGGCCACGGACAGCGCCATGCCCGGCACCGACGGCCGCCGCGCGGGCCCGGCATCGCGCCACAGCGCTTCCGGCAACACGCGCCGCAGGGCCGCGTCGTCCAGCAGCCACAGCCCCAGGGCCAGCGACTGGACGTTGAAGAAGCCGTAGTTGCCCGTGGTCATGATGGCCACCTGCAACGCGGAGAGGATGCCGAACGCGGCCTGCCGCACGCGCCGGGGACCGAAGGCGAGGAACGGCACCGCCGTCTCCGCCGCCAGCACCGCCGCCGTGCCCGCGTGGCGCACCTGGCGCGGAAGCTGGTGCGCGGCCCAACCGCCGCGCGTGGGCAGGGGCGCGGTCTCGAAGTACACGTCGCACGCGCTCAACTCGCGCCACGTCCGGTCACCCGAGTGGACCTTGCTGATGCCCGACCCGAAGTAGAGCCGGAACACGAGCATGCGGAAGAGGAACACCTCCAGCGCGGACACGTCCCGCTTCCCCAGCCCGGGCCTCACTCCGACCGGTGCGGTGAGCGCGCCCACCAGCCCCATCTCCAGCAGCAGCACGTCCCACTGGAACGACAGGAACTCACGTCCCAGTGACACATAGGACAGATACAGCGCCCACAGCGCGGCGGCGCTCGGGAGCGGGGCCACGTTGAGGAGCAGCGCCAGCGACAGGGCCTGTCCCACGCGACAGCCGCGCACCAGCGTCGCGTCCGACGCGTCCTTCCAGAACACGGAGGGACGGCGCCAGCGGCCCTGCGCGGCCCAGCGCTCGGACTGGGCGACGTCGCGGATGGGACGGATGCCCTTCTCCCCGTAGAGCCCCAGCACCTGCTTCCCCAGCGACGTGAAGGCGATGAGGAACGTGCCGCCCAGCAGTCTCATGAAGGCCCAGCGCACCAGCCGGTGCTCCGCGGGCTCCGTCACGCGGCTGAACAACCAGGTGTCCCACCGCGACGCGCGCCGGCGGTGATGCGCGATGACCGAATACACCGCGCCCGCCACGTGCCGGACGCCGGGCACCAATCCCAGCCGCGCGGCCAGACGCGTGCTCCAGCGGGGCGACCAGGCGAGCATGCGGAAGACGGCCTCCGCGCCGGACGAGCGGCGCCCCGACGGCTCCACCAGCTGCATCGCCCGCAGCATGTCTTTCTGGGAGATGCCCAGGAGCTTGAGCAGCCACCTGCTCCCGCGCGCGAAGCGCACCCGGCCACCGGTGTCCTGGCTCCAGCGAGCCACCCAGCGCTTGCAGAAGCCGCAGTCCCCATCGAACAGCACCAGCGGTTGCATCTCGCGCATCGGGTCGCTCCTTCGTCCGACGACAAAGGTGCGTGCGGAGAGCGGGATGCGAAGGGGACAAGAGGGCTCGCTGGAGGAGCAGGCGGGCAGCGGAGCGCGCATCCCTGTCATCCGGGGACAGGTGCCTAGCTTTGTCCGCATGAGCGAGCCCAAGGCCCAGGCGAAGAAGACGGATGAAATCGTCCCCGGCGTGCACCACTGGACCGTCTCCGACGACCGGCTCGGCGGCATCCGCAGCGACGCCTACGCGGTGGTGGACGACGACGGCACCGTCACCCTCATCGACCCGCTGCCCATCGACGAGAAGCTCCTGCGCAAGCTGGGCGATATCGACGCCATCGTGCTCACCGCGGGCAACCACCAGCGCTCCGCGTGGCGCCTGCGCAAGGTGTTCGGCGTGCCCGTCTGGGCTCCCGAGGGCGCGCAGGGCCTGGAGGAGAAGCCGGACTTCGAATACGTGAACGGCACCACGCTGCCGGGCGGCCTCAATACTTTCCAGACACCAGGGCCCACGGAGGCCATGTACACGCTGTGGCTCCAGAAGAGCCCACACGCCGTGGTGTTCATCTCCGACCTGCTGTCACACGAAGTCCGGCGCACGCCCACCTTCGTCCCCGGCGAGTACCAGGACGAACCGCTGCGCACGCGCAGCAGCATCCAGCGCATCCTGGACCACCTGCCCATCCAGACCGTCTGCTTCGCGCACGGCGCGCCCATCCTCAAGGACGGCGCCAGCGCCCTGCGCAAGGCCCTGGAAGAGGACGACGAGTTCCCGCACGCCCCCGCGCCCTGAAGCCTCAGCCCGGAGGCACTTCGCGCACCAGCACGTGGCCCGCGTCCTGGCCCGGAGGCACCAACTCCAGCCGTGCCCCGGCCTCCGCCCGGTCCAGCAGCGTGCCCAACGACAACAGGTCGGTGACGGGGATGCGCGTCGCGGGCGCGGGTGCATCGCCCCGGAGCATCGCCCGGGCCACACGGGCCTCGTCGGAGAGGTCCGTCTCGTAGACGAAGGTGCGCTCGTCGTAGTCGTGCCCACCGGGAACGTGCCCCACCAGCCGCATGGGCCCCAGCCGCGAGTGCACTCGCACGGCGGGGTTGTCCCACTGCGTGACGCCGCGCAGCCGCTTCGCGCGCACCATGCCCAGCGTGAGCAGCTTCACCCACGCGGACGCGCCCCGCCCCGGCAGGAAGCTGAACAGCGACACGCCCACGAACAGCCCCGGCGTCAGCGACGGCGCCACGTAGCACGCCGCGCCAATGGCCGACTCCTCGTCCGCCAGCAGCAGCCGCTCGCGCGCGGGCGCCTTGAGCAGCCGCGCGGGACAGCGCAAGAGCCCGATGGCGCCGGGCAGCAGGTACAAGTCGGACAGCACCCAACGCGGCACGCCGATGCCGCCGAACGCCAGCTGGTTGAGCGTGAGGTATTGCCGCGCGAGCTCCGCGTTGTGCTCCGCCAGCAGGTGCGTCACCGGGATGCCGTACGGCGCCAGGTCCAGTGACGGGACGTGCACGCCGGAGCCCAGCGCCTGCAACGACAGATCCGGGGTCGAGGCGAAGAACGCCTGGGCCAGCGACGCGAGCTCACCCGCCATCGGCTTCGATGTCCTTCGCCACGACGTCCAACCGGTACTCGGGCGGAAGCGAGATGCGCGAGGCATCCACCGACGCGCGCGACACGAGGCAGCGCGACGAACCACCGCCCTTCTCCGTCAGCTCCGGCATCGGCATGGACACCACGCGCATGCCCAGGCGCTCGAAGGTCTCCACGATGTGCGCGGGCATCACCGTGGGCGCGAGCAGGTCCCTGCCCAGCGGCAACCCATTCGTCGCGTAGCGGCGGATGTCCGCCTCCGTCACCCGCACCAGCCGGTTCGCCCCAAAGCGCTGCTCCAGGAGCGCCACCGACTCCGGCGCCATCACGTCCGGGCACACCACCAACCGGTCCACCGCCGGCAGGGGCAGCACCGCCATGTTCCCGTGGAACGCGGGCTCGCGCACCTGCACGCGCAGCACCTCGCCGGGGAAGGACTTCTGGGCCGCCTCCAGCCCGTCGAGCGTCGTGCGCCCGCCCCAGAACAGCAGCGTCACGCCGTCGAACGTCGCCACGTCGCCGTGCGCCTCCCAGATGCCCACGCCCGGATCCACGACCTCCAGGCCCAGGCGCCGGGCCAGCGGCGCCCAATGGTCACGCTCCGCGAAACGATGCGCGCTCATCATCTTGGGCAGGAGGAACAGCGGGGCCTGGCCCTCGCGCGCCACCACCTGGCCGCACTCGGCCGCGTAGGGCATGCCCGTCAGCGCGTCCGACGGCGAGGGCAGCGCCACCACCGTGCCGCCTCGGGACTCGATGTGCCGGGCGAGCGTCAGCCACTCCCGCCGGGCGCCACGCGCATCCGCCGGAGCGGCCTCACGGCTGCGGAAGTTCGAACGGCCTCGCAGCGCCCAGCCCCGGCCCGGGGGTGACATCAGGAAGAGGTCCATCATCCCTCGCTTCTAGCCACCGCCCCGGAGCCTCACAACGCATCCGTCTCCAGGCTTGAGAAAACAGTCTGGCAAAATGCAACGCCCGCCCGTCCCCTCTCATTTCCCTCCGAAAGGGGGTTGCCCCACCGCCCCGCGTGCATGGCATCCTCGCGCTTTTTGAGCACAAACGGGGCTGGGGATTCATGCACTTCGAGTTGGCCTTCGTGCTGCTCTTCTCCATCGCGACAGCGGTGGCGATCGCGGCGCGCTACTTCAAGTTTCCGTACACGGTGGCGTTGGTGCTGGCGGGCCTGGGCCTGGGCATCGTGCAGGCCTTTGAACCGCCGCACCTGACGAAGGAGCTGCTGTTCGCGGTCATCCTGCCGGGTCTGCTGTTCGAGGCCGCGTTCCACGTGGACTTCCGCAAGTTCATGAAGAACAAGCTGGCCATCACCTCCATGGCGATTCCGGGCGTGGTGGCGTCCATGGCGCTCACGGCGCTGCTGCTGTCCCCGGCGATGAGTGGGCTGAACGCGCTGGAGGGCTTCGGCCTCATCCACGCGATGGTGTTCGCGTCGCTCATCGTGTCCACGGACCCCATCGCGGTGGTGGGCCTGTTCAAGGCGCTGGGCGCGCCCAAGCGGCTGGCCATCCTGGTGGAGGGTGAGAGCCTGCTCAACGACGGCACCTCCGTGGTGCTCTTCACGCTGGTGGTGAGCGTGGCGGCGGGCCAGGAGTTCACCGTGGGCGGCGCGGTGATGGACTTCATCAAGGTGGCGGGCATGGGCGCCGTCATCGGCGCGGCGGTGGGCTTCGTGGTGGGCAAGGTCATCCTGCGCGTCGAGGACGCCATGGTGGAGATCACCTGCACGGTCATCGCCGCGTACGGGTCCTTCGTGGTGGCGGAGCACTTCCACTACTCGGGCGTCATCGCGGTGGTGGTGGCGGGCATGGTGTGCGGCAACTGGGCGGCCCAGGAGGGCATGGGCCCCACGGTGCGCATCGCGGTGGAGAGCTTCTGGGAGTACCTGGCGTTCGCGCTCAACTCGGTGGTGTTCCTGCTCATCGGCCTGGAGGTGAAGCTGTCGTCGCTGCTCGACTCGTGGCTGCCCATCCTGCTGGCGTACGGGGCGGTGATGCTGGGCCGCGCGGTGGTCGTCTATGGCGTGTCCGGCCTGTTGCGGTTCACGTCGGAGAAGCTGCCGTGGAAGTGGAGCGCGGTGCTCACCTGGAGCGGCCTGCGCGGCGCGGTGTCCATGGTGCTGGTGCTCGGCCTTCCGAACGACTTCGCCCACCGCGAGCTCCTGGTGAACATGACGTTCGGCGTGGTGGTGCTGTCCATCATCGTCCAGGGGCTCACCATGGCGCCGGTGCTCAAGGCGCTGGGCATCACCGGCATCAAGGACGTCTACCAGGAGCAGTACGAGCTGGCCCGCGGCAAGCTGGGCGCCATCCACGCGGCGCTCGCGTCGCTGGAGACCATGCGCCGCGGCCGCGAGATTCCGGTGGACGCGCTGGAGCCCCTGGAGCGCGACTACCAGCAGAAGGCGCAGGCCGTGGAGCAGGAGCTCATCACGCTCAAGCAGCAGTCCAACCGCTTCCACGACGAGGAAAAGCAGGAGGCCATCCGCCGCGTCCTCATCGTGGAGAAGGACGCCCTCTTCAGCGCCTATCAGCAGGGCACGCTCAACAAGGAGGTCTTCGAGCACCTCACCGCGGAGCTGGACGAGCGCATCGCCAAGGCCAAGGACGATGAGGCCCACGTCCCGGAGGAGGACACCCCCGCGTCCCCGCCGCAGGCCCTGGCCTCCTGAGCAGCCGGAGGAGGGCGGCCCCTCAGCTCGCGCCGCCCTCCACCCGCGACTGGAGCACCGCGCCCAGCACGTCCGCGGTGTCCTCGCGCAGCCGCGACAGGTGCGTGTAGAGCACGTCCTCCACCTGGGCCACCGCCTCCTTCGGCGCGCCCGCCTCGCGCAGCCCCGCCAGCACCGCGTACGCGGCCACCGCCAGTGGCCCCACGTAGCCGCGCGACTCCTCCCAGAACTCCTCGAAGCACGGCACTGCTTCCCCCGCCACCACGCGCGCCAGCCTCCCCAGGCACGCCTCCCAGTAGGCGCGGTGCGCGTCCCGGGCCGCGTCGTCCGCGAACGGACCCTGGCGCAGCTCCAGCCGCGTGCCGTCCTCCGCGAGGTGGAAGGTCAGCTCCGCCCGGGTGCGTCCCGGCGGCACCGGCCCGCCACCTTCCCAGTCCATCTCCAGCGCCAGGAACCGCCCCGGCTCCACCTGCACGATGCAGCCCACCTGCGAGAACGCACGACCCGCCGAGTCCCTCAGGCCTATCCGGTAGGGCTGGCCCAACGCACCGGGGTCCGGCGCGTGCGTGCGGTAGCAGCCCGGTGGCGCGCCGAACCAGCGGCGGATGAGCGCGGGCTCGGACAAGGCGGGGAACACCGCGTCCGGCGGCGCGGGCAGCTTCCACTCCAGCGTCAGGTCGCTCACGCCCGCACCCCCGAGCGCGTGCGCAGTTCGAAGCGCGGCACGTTCGCCAGCTGCTCCGCGGGCGCACGGTACTGCTCCACCACCAGGCTGATCCGCGACTCCTGCATCGACTCCGCGCCGGAGGTGATGGCCTCCACCTCATGCAGCAGGTCGCCCCGGAACATCACCAGCGCGTTCTGCCGCGGCGTCAGCTCCGCCACCCGACCTCCCCGGTGGTACAGCCGCAGCGCCCCGCCCCGGAGTTCCTTCGGAACCTGGACATACAGCACGCTCACCGCCACCGGGCAGCCGATACTCGGACCGTAGAACTCAAGACTCCGGTCGATGTGCGCCGCGACGTTCCGGCCCTTGCCCACCAGCAGCGGGTTGAGCAGGAACGCGTTGCACTCCGGCAGGAGCGTCTTCGCCAGGTACGGCGCGAACGCCGGGAAGCGCTCGTGGACGTCCGGCAGCGCGTCCCGGCGGAACGTCAGCGAGAAGCCGTACGTGCCGGAGAACTGGCCCGACAGGTTCGACTCTCCCAGGAGCGACGAGCCCAGGATGGCCGAGCGGATGGAGGCCATCGTCTCCTCCGGGAGGACGTCCGGAGTGCGGTGGAAGAAGGTGTCGAGCCGGAAGGCTCCACCCCACGGTGGCTGGAAGCGCATGGCCCCGGAGTCTACCCACCCACGCCGCGCTGCCCCATCCCTCGCCGTCACTCGGGCGGAAGCCCTCCACGCCCCATGCGCAACACAACGCGTCAATCCCTGCCAACACAGCGCGTCAGGGATGATATCAATTTCGCTTATTTATCATTTATCAGGCCTAAGTCGAATTCTCCGACATCCCACCTTGCGGCTCCCAGGCGTTCAGACTTTCTTCGGACAAGCTACGAAGTCCCCTTCGCAGCGCTCGCCGTCCCACGCCCCATCCACCCCCACAATGGAGTTGCAACCATGAGCCGAAGCAGACTCACGGGAATCGCGCTCGCATTCCTGGCCGTCAGTTGTCTGGCGGTTCCCTCCGCAGAAGCCGCCACGTATGGCGTTACGCCATCGGGCTCATCCGCCCTCTTCTACGTCGACACGACGGACTGGGCGGACATCCACTACAAGCTCAACGACGGCTTGCAGCAGAACATCCGCATGGCGGTGACGGGAGGCCGCAACCAGTACACCGTCACGGGCCTGAGCAACGGCAACTCCATCGACTATTTCTTTACGTACTGGGACGTGTCCTGCGCCTGCGCGCGTGACACGGCCTGGACGCGCTACACGCATACCGGCACGGGCGGCGGTACGGACGCGGGCACGGGCACGCCTGACTCCGGCACGGGCACGCCTGACTCCGGCCCTCCGCCCAACGGCGACGCGGGCCCGGTGGTGCCGCTGTTCACGAGCAGCACCGCGCTGGAGCCGGCCACGGTGGAGAACACCTCCGCGGCCCTCATCACCCGCGTGGGCGACCGCGTCCGCGACCGCCACATGCGCGAGGACCAGTACCAGGCCTATGACCACTACCTGAAGCTGTACTTCGAGAAGCGCACCCACTGGATTGAAATCGTGGACACGGTCGCCAAGGGCGGCAGCGTCATCACGGTGAACCTGTACACGATTTATCCGTATGACTCGCCGGACTTCCGCGCGTTCTTCCGCGGCCTCAACACGGTGGCGGAGTACTTCCACAACGCGGACTTCGTGAAGGTGAACGACTACAAGTACACGTCGTCGGTGAACTTCAACGCCAAGGAAGGCCGCGCCATCCGCGTGGGTGACCGGATGGAGCTGGAGATTGGCGTGTTCCTCCAGGCGCCGGTGGAAGGCCGCTTCAACTACTACTCCACGGGCATGCTCTACATCGTGGGCCAGGGCGGCATCGTGCCCTTCGAGGGCCAGGGCGGCATCCGCGACTCCTTCCCGCTGCCGGAGAAGGCCTGGGCGGGCGGCCGCACCACGCTGCACACGCCGTTCTCCAACGAGCCGGACAACCGCTTCCTGCAGATGGCCACCAACATGGCGCCGGTGAACGCGCAGCCCTTCGTGGAAGGCCGCCGCCTGCACCACACGAACTTCCGCGACGGCACCCACTCCGAGCCGGACAACCCCATCTTCAGCGCGCACGCGAACAAGCTGGGCAACAACTACGTCAACGTGTCCTGCATCTCCTGCCACAAGCAGAACGGCCGCGGCCTGCCGCCCACCACCACGAACACCACGCTGGACAACTACGTGGTGAAGGTGGGCAAGGTGAACGGCAGCACCGTGACGGTGGACCCGGCGCTGGGCTTCCGCCTGCAGCCGCGCGCGGTCAGCGGCACGCCGGAGGCGGACGTGCGCATCGGCAGCTGGACGACGACGGCGAGCGGCACGCTGCCCGGCGGTACGGCGTACAGCCTGCGCAAGCCCAACTACAGCTTCCTCAACGTGACGCCGACGAACTTCTCCGCGCGCATCACGCCGCAGCTGGTGGGCCTGGGCCTGCTGGAGGCGGTGCCGGAGACGCAGATTGCCGGCCTGGCGGACCCGAACGACGCGAACGGCGACGGCATCTCCGGCCGCATGCAGACGGTGAAGGACCCGGAGACGGGCGTCACCCGCATGGGCCGCTTCGGCTGGAAGGCCGGCACGGCGCGCGTGAAGCACCAGGTGGCCGAGGCGCTCAACAGCGACATGGGCGTGACGACGAACGTGTTCAAGACGCAGGACTGCGGCTCGGCGCAGCAGGGCTGCGCGGGCACGAGCACGGAGCTGGCCGACAGCGAGCTGGACAAGATGACCCGCTACATCGCCCTGCTGGGCGTCCCCGCCCGCCGCGACCACTCGGACTCGCAGGCGATGCAGGGTGAGACGGTGTTCACCAACGCGGGCTGCGCGAAGTGCCACGCGCCCACGCTGACCACCAGCCAGTACAGCGCGATGAACGAGTTCCGCAGCCAGACCATCCGTCCGTACACGGACCTGCTGCTGCACGACATGGGCGCGGGCCTGGCGGACAACCTGCCGGAAGGCCAGGCCTCCGGCGCCGAGTGGCGCACGGCTCCGCTCTGGGGCATTGGCCTGACGTCGGGCGTGTCCGGCGGTGAGGCGTACCTGCACGACGGCCGCGCGCGCAACGTCACCGAGGCCATCCTCTGGCACGGCGGCGAGGGCGAGGCTTCCAAGCAGGCCTTCGTGAACCTCAGCGCCGCGGACCGCAACGCGCTGCTGAAGTTCGTCAACTCGCTGTAAGGCAACAGGCCGGTTTCAAACACAGACGCCGGGCGGGAGGGGCCATCCGTGCCCCTCGCGTCCGGCGTCGTGCCGTTTCAGGGCGCGAGGGGCGGCGCCTCGTAGCCCACGGTGCCGTCGGCATTGCCGTCGTAGGTGCTGGCGCTCTGGGTGAAGGTGCCGTTCTTGAAGACGAAGACGCCCCAGCCGGCGCCCTGCGACACGAGCGAGTCGGTCAGCTGCAGCTGTCCCCGCCCCGTGCCGCTTCCCACGGAGATGCTGGCCCGGATGTCGCCCGTGCGCGTGAAGTAGTCACAGCAGAAGGGGTCCGAGCCGCCGTGGCTCACCCGCGCGTGGGCGAGGACGTTGTCCGGGTTCAGGGAGAGGATGGAGATGCCCTTCCAGAACCCCGGCGTCTCCGTCCTGCCCGTGAACACGATGGGCGCCTCCGCCGTCCCCCGTGCCACCAGGGAGCCCGTCTCCTTGATGCGGAGCCCGGACTCCGCCTCGAACTGGAGGCGCACCCCCGGCTCCAGGGTGAGCGCCCCCGCGTACTCCACGGTCGTGTCCGGAAGGCCGGTGGAGACACCATAGGGCACGTCCAGCCTGCGCAGCGTCTGCGCCGTGGCGGTGTCCGCCTCCGGCGCCGCCACCAGGTGGACGACGTTGTCGCCGTTGGCCGCCGGCTGGGTGGGGCTGTTCCCGGAGTAGATGCTCGCGCCGTCCAGCGCGCCCGCGGTGGACAGGCTCACGACCACGGGGGCGCCCAGGTTGCCCCGGAAGAGGTTCCGCGAGAAGCCGGGCAGCCGCGCCTTGTTGAAGACGAACAGCCCCTGCGTGCCGCTCTTCTCCACCGTCGTGTGTGAGATCCGCACCTGGCTGCTGGCCCCCTGGTTGGAGCCCACCAGCACGGACGCCCGGGCCTCCAGCCTGCCGCCCGGCCCGTAGAAGAAGTCACAGCAGAAGGACTGCTCGCTGCCCGCGTAGGAGATGACCACGTGCTCCAGCGCGTTCTCCGGGGTGTTGGACTTGAACGCGAGCCCCCTCCAGAAGCCCGGCGTGGGCGTCGTGCCCGTGAAGGTGATGAGCGCGGCCTCGGTGCCCACCGCATGGAGGGAGCCCGTCGCCGTGACGAGCAGCCCCGCGTCGGGACCGAAGCGGACCACCGTGCCGGGGGCGAGGGTGAGCGCGCCACGCACCTCCACGACACCCTGCACCTCGTAGGAGCACCGCTCCGCCCCCGGCGCCCAGGTCGTCGTGGAGGTCAGGGCCGTGGAGATGGTCCGGACACAGCCGCTGGTGGAGGGGTCGTCGCCGGGGCCATCACCGGGGTCGCGCTCCTCTCCGCCGCAGGCCGCCAGCACGGAGGCCACCGCGAAGGGGAGGAGGTGAGGAAGGCGGGACAGGTATCGCGTCATGTATGCCACCCGGGAAGGAGCCAGCGGCGCAGGCCGCGCTCACGCAGGGGGGATACGCCGGCCCCGCCCGCTATTCTCACGGACATGGTGCGCTACTGAAACCAACGGGCAGCCACGCCTGGCCGGACAGCGGGTCCCTCCCAACACTATTGAGGGTTCCAGAGGGCCACCTACCAACCAGGACGGAACGGGCATGATCAGAACGCTACTCATCGGGCAGCAGCCGAGACCGTTGATTTTTCAGATCCGATGCTTCCCTATGGCTTTACGGCGGAGACCATCCGCAAGAGCCTGACTGTCGGGCTGGAGCAGATGCGCAACCGCGGTTGGCATGCAGACCTCTTGCAGATCATGCCCGACGAGTCCGCGGCGACGGCGATTCGCGACTGGCTGTCGAACACCGCCCCTTACGACTGCATCGTCATCGGGGCGGGCGTCCGCATCCCCGTCAAGAACCTCACTTTCTTCGAGAGCGTCGTCAATGCGGTGCACCGCTTCGCGCCCAACGCGGCCATCGGGTTCAACACGCGTCCCGAGGAAACCGCAGACGCCGTGAAGCGGCTGCTGAAAATCTAGAGGAGCCGTTCACCGGCCGGTGCTCGGAGGCATTCGCGTCTCCCCGCCGTGCCCACATCCCAGCTTGAGATCTCCGTCCGAGCCGATGGGAACCACATCATCGGAGGCCGCCTGACACCCAGGCGTCCCAGACGACTGCGCACGGGAGCACGGTCGGCGTCCGTGATGCGCAATGGCAGACATGTGCGGTGGAGTCCCCACTCCCGGCCTCATGAAGCGTTCCGACCTTTCCGGTGTCCCTTTTCCCGGAGAACGCCCATGGAGCATCGTCCCGCCCCTCCGCCGCCGCTTTCCGACAGTGAACTCCAGGTGGAGGCCGTGGCCTTCATGGATGCACGGGGACACTGGCTGACCGCCGTCGCGGCGCGGCGGGTGGCGGCGGTGCGCGAGTTCTTCCGGCAACACGCCCACCTGCGGCGCGACTTCCTCCGGGAGCGGGCGGAGGCGGAGCGCCGGGAAGGGCGGCTCGCGCTGGAGCTGTTCTCCCGCGCGGTCCAGCGCGTCCGGTGGCTGCTCACCACCGGGGACGGCCCCTCCACGCGCATTCATGGCGCGGAGGCCGGACGCGACCTGGGCCTGCTGTTCGCGGGCACGGACTCCGGACTGGAGGGCCTGACGTCAGAGCGGGACCAGCGCTGGAACATCAACCACCCGCACCCGCTCCCGCCCACCGGCTTTCGCACCAGCCGCATCAATGACGACGGCCCGCGGGAGGACCCGACCCACCACCTGGCCTTCTACGCGATGTTCGGCGCCTCCAACGACAGCTTCCCCGAAGAGCAGATGAACAAGCTGATGGGCACGCTCAGCGACATGGGGCCTCCGGATGATCAACACCTGGCCTGGGACGGCATCGACCTGGGACGCCAGCTGGGCGACCCGCGCTTCGACGTGAACGCCTGGCTCTGGAAGACCCTGGGGGACACGGGCCAGCTCCCACAGGCCGAGGCCGTGGCGAGCTGAGGGCCGTTGGAGCTGCTCAAGGGATGGGCGTCAGCGGCACCAGGACGAGCTCCTTGGGGTATTTCTTCGGGTCGTCGGGTTTTCCCCAGGGGATCCGCACATAGGACAGCCAGCGGCCATCGGGCGACGCCATGGGGGCGCGCACACCGTAGTCCTCGGACTCCAGGGGCAGCTTCCAGCACATCCACGGGCGCACCGCCGTGCACAGCCACGGCGAGCGTTCGTCCTTCGGGACGTGCAACAGGAACCTGCCCTCCCCCAGTGACGCGGAGCCTCCGCCGTTCCGCGCCGCGAGCGCCAGCTCCTCCACGGTGGGTGCGCGCGTGCGCACAGGGCTCGCGTCCGCGGGGACTTCGATGACGTTGAACTCCGGAGCCAGCTCGCCGCGCGAGAGGTCCGCGATCAGCGAGGCCCGCGACGACAGCGGCAGGACGTCCAGCATGTCCTCCGACAGGGGAACGTCGCGGCCTCCCATCGGGTAGCACGAGCCCGGTTGAGACATCGACTTCAGGAGCAGGTCCTCTCGCGGAAACGGGCGGCTGTACATCGCGACCGTGGGCCCCCACTCGCGCGCCGCCGGGTCGTAGCAGCGCACCTGTCCGCGTCCATCCTGCTGGACCAGGCACAGGGTGCCATCCCTCCAGTACAACCCGGGCGTGGGCCACGGGGGGGTGGTGGGAACGAGCAGCACCCGGCCGATGACCTCCGCCTTGTCCTTCACCGCCCCGACGCTCAGCGGAAGCGGAGGCGTGGCGGCCTTGAGCCGCTGCTGGAGGGCGCGCATGCCATAGCGTTTGGCGCAGGCGCCGTCGGTCTTCAGCGAGCCATGCAGCTCCGGGTGGACCCCGTCCGCGAGCGCCCGCCGGGCGGAGATGGCCTCCAGCGCCGTGGAGAGACAGCCCATGCGGGAGATGCGCCCCTCCTCCTTGTTCATCCCGAACGAGGCGTCGCGCGCGTCGTCATTCATCTTCACCAACCGCGCGAAGGCGGCCAGGGCCTCGCGGGCGGGGGCGTCGTCGCGGGCGAGCAGCGACTGGAGGCGGGCTTCGGTCTCCGGCGCCAGGTCCCAGCGCACCGCGCCGAACGCGCCCATGTTCGCGGCCAGCGTCAACGCCGGGACGTCGGGCACGCCCTCCATCCACAACGATAGACGCCCCTTCTGGCAGCGCATCTTCACCTCGCCTTCGGATGACTGACTGTCCCCGACGACGACGCCGCCGCTGCGTGAGAACTCCAGACCTCCGGGCGCGGACAGCTTTTGATACATCCTCACCCCGTCGCCGCTGCAGGCGCCCTGATTGACTGGGCTGTAGTACGGCCTGACGATGCGCTGCGTCTCCAGTTCGAAGGGGGTGCGCGGATCCTGGCCCAGGTCGCAGGAGATCCGCGCGCGGGTGAGCCGCTCGCCGTCTTGCCACTTCAGCGAGGGCCCTTCCCAGAGCGGCTTCTCCATCACGACGTCCGTCCGCACGAGGCGCGGTGCCGTCGAAGCGAGCACGCGGGGCGCGACGTACGAACCGAGCTTCAGGGAGCGCACGACCAGCGTCCGGGTCTCGTCTTCCGAGTCCGCCTTGCTTGGACCGGGACCGCGCATGTAGGCGACCCACCGGCCATCCGGGGACACGCGGGCCTCGTACAGCCTGTGGCTGCCCTCATCCTCATACGGACTGTCCCATTGGAGCGACCAGCACCCCAGGGGCCTGCGCACGGAGCAGAACTGCTTGTTGTCCTCGTCCAGGATGAACCGGCCTTCGGCGAAGAGCCGGGAGCCGGTGGACGCGAGCATCGCCTTCTTCAGCTCCTCCGCTTCCGGCGCGCGCAGGCGCGGTGGGCCATCCCCCTCAGGGACCTCCAAGACGACGGCCTCGTGGTCCCAGGTGCGCCAGAACAGGACGGCCCGGGGAGACAGGCGCAGGACCGGCTCCCCAGGAGGCCGGACGTTCCGGGTCCCCATGAGAATCCTCCCGTAGCAACCCGGGAAAGAGCTCCAGGCGGACTGGTCACCCCGGTCCAACGGGACGGCCTTGCCCCAGCTCCGCGCCACGGGGTCGTAACAGCGCATCCGCTTGCCGGTGTCCTGCTGCGCCACGCACAACCGTCCCTGTCGCCAGAACAGGTCCGAGTCCACTGGCGCGCCAGACTGGACCTGCCCCTTGGACGGCTGGACCTCGCCGATGGTTTCGGGATCGCCTGTCTTCAACGGCGGGCGGTCTCCCTCCAGGTCCGGAGCCAGGACATCGCGAGGAGGGGTGGTGGACCGTTCCGGGTCATCGCCCGAGGCCAGGGCGACGCGCTTCCGGGCGCGCTCGAGCGCGGCGGCCAGGCCCGCGACGCTGTCCGCCTCCAGGTTCGCGTCACGACCGTACAGCCGGGAAGGGATGTCTTTGATCAGGAGGCCCAGCTCCTCCAACGCACGGCGGGCCCCGGCGTCGTCGCGGGCCAGCAGGGGCAGGATGCGGACTTCGCTGTCCCGGGACACCCGAAACTTCACGGAGGCGGAGGCGACGCCGATACCAATGGGCTCCAGCGCCAGCAGGGGGGCCTCGGGCACGCCTTCCACGGACAGCTCCAGCCGCCTCGCCTGGCAGCGGACGCGGATGCGCGGGCGCGGAGGATAAAGGGCCAGTTGGGTGTCAGGAGCGTCATCCGCGATGTTGAACCGGCGCTCGACGCGCGAGCCATCTGGCAGGGACAGCGTCTGGGTGATGACCACCTCCGCGGGCAGACACGAGTCCGGGGAGGCCTGCGTCACGTCCACGGACTGGGAGACGGTGATGTCGGGGGTCTTGCCCGGCCCCAGGTCGCAGGCAGCGGACCCGGTGAGCTTTTCAGGAAGCGCCTTCGCCTCCGCGAAGGTCAGCGGCTCGGCGGCGAGGACCACGCCTTGCGACGGCGGTTCCGCGGCGAAGGCCGGGGTCGCGAACAGGGTCAGCAGGAGCCCCAGGCACCACCCACGAACGGTACGAAAGTGCATGTGCCCCGGACCGTATCAGCAGGTCATCCCCCACCGTCCAGGGAGGGGCCGGTGAGCGCGAGCAGCGGGGGAATGCACGCTGGCGCACCGTCACCGCTCATCCTGGTAGCCAGCACGCGCGCGCCACGCCACGCTGGCCCTTCCGTGGACGACACCCGCCTTCCCGACCCCGAAGCCCTCCGCCCGCTGCTCACCGACGCCCTGTCGCTTCCCGCGCTCCAGCCACATGGCCCACGCCTGGAGCGGCTGCTGGAGGACTACGCGCGAGGCGTGGCCCGGAAGGACGCACCGCTCGTCGTGGCGCTCGTGGGCGCCACCGGCGCGGGCAAGTCCACCCTGCTCAACGCCCTCTCCGGCCAGTCCCTGTCCCGTGAAGGTGTGGACCGCCCCACCAGCACCGTCTCCACCCTCTTCGCGCCGGAGGGCACGCCCACGGACGAGCTGGCCCGCACCGGCGCGCGCGTCGTGCGCTACACGCCCGGCCCGCAGGGGCTGTGGAGCGGGCAGGTGTTCATCGACACGCCGGACCTCAACAGCGTGGCCACGGCGCACCGCGATGTCGCGCGCGCCGCGCTGGACAAGGCGGACGTGGCGCTCGTCGTCATGCACCGGGGCAGCGTCGCGGAGGCCACCCAGGTGGAGTTCCTCACCGAGTTCGCCCGCCGCCGCGCGCTCGTCTTCATCCTCAACTTCGCGGACGAGCTCTCCGCCGAATCCCGCGACGCGCTGAAGTCCCAGGTCCGCCGCGTGGCCACGCAGCACTACGGCCTGGCCGCGGAGGACGTCCCCGTCTTCGCCATCAGCGCGCGCGCCGCGAAGGACGGTCAGGACGTCTCCGGGGAGTTCGGCCCGCTCCTCTTCCACCTGCGGGGGCTGGCCACCCAGGCCGTCGCCGCGCGCGTGCGCCACACCAACGCCCTGGGCGCGCTGGAGGAGTTCGCCTCCACCGTCCAGACGGCGCTCAACGACACGGACGCACTGCTCGCGAAGACACGCACCGCGCTGGACGCGGGGCTCGCGCGCGCGGCGGAGTCGCTCCAGACGGACTTCGACGCACGACTGTCCCTGGCCCACGGACACCTGGCGTCGGAGGTGCGCCGTCAGGCCGCGGGACGCTTCTGGGGCCCCGCCGCGTGGGGGCTGCGGCTGTCATTGTGGGGGGCGTCCGGCATGGGCGTGGGTGCGCTCGTCGCGCGCCGCAGCCTGCCCGCGGGGCTCGCGGTGGCGGCGGCCTCCACGGTGGTGGACGCGGTGAGGGACCGCACCCGCGCCCGCGCCGCGGAGGTGGCCGTGGTGGAGCCCTTCGAGGACGACTTCCTCGCGGAGTCCGCCGCGCGCACCGCCCTGGCGGAGGCGCGCAGCGTGGCGCGCACGCAGGGGCTGGAGGCGGAGCGCCTGGGCGTGCCGGACGTGGAGGTGATGCTGGCGGAGCTGCGCGTGGCCCGCGCGGGCGCATGGCGCTACACGGCCTCCACCGCCGTCGCGGAGGCCGTGGCCCGCTGGTGGCGCACGGCCCGGTGGCTGGTGTTGCCGCTCATCAACCTGCCCCTGCTGGCGCTGCTGGGGCACGTGGGGTACCGCGTGGTGCGCGGATACGTCGAAGGCCCCCTGTTGCCGTTGGAGTACTTCCTCAACGCGGGGGCCTTCTTCGGGTTGCTCGCGGGCGCCGGAGCGCTGCTCGCGTCAGCGAGTCTCGTCGGAGCCGCTCGCCATGCGGGGAGAGCGGGCCGGGGGCGTTTTGTCGAGGCCCTCGCCGCCCTGGGCAGGAGGCTGGGAGAGGCCGTCGATGATGGCCTTGGCACCGGGCGGCAGGCCGCGCGACGCATCCTGGAGCGGATTCGCGCTGTCGGGTGACATGGACATGACGGCCTGGCCGGGCAGGTGGACACCGCCGTTGGAGGCCATCATCGGCTGCGCGGAGTCCTTGCACAGCGGCGCCGACACCAGCGTCTCACGCACCGGATCGCCAAAGCCCGCGATGCGCGCGGGCACGGAGGGGTTGTTCCACCCGGCGCCCTGCTCCTTGGCGACCTTGAAGTGCAGGTGCGCGCCGCACGCCCAGCCCGTCGCGCCGGAGAAGCCGATGAGCTGGCCCTCCTTCACGCGCTCACCGACCTTCACCACCACGGCGCTGAAGTGCAGGTACTGCGTCTCCAGCCCGTCGCCGTGCGAGATGACGACGTAGTTGGCCAGCGGCGCGAACTGCTCGCCGCACCCGCCCTGCTTGCTGTCACCCCGCGCCATGCGCACGACGCCGTCGTGCGACGCCACGATGGGAGTGCCTTCCGGCATGCGGAAGTCCCACGCGAACGTGTCGTTGTGCTGGTGACTGCCAGTCTCATGGCCCTGGCTCACCGTATAGATGCGACCACACGCGAAGGGCACGCCTACCTCAGGCATGTTCGCGGCCGCCTTGGCGGCGGGAGGGAGGGCAGGAGCCGAAGCGAGGAGGGAGCCGACGAGAAGAGCGGTAATGGTCATATCGGGGCGGGCGGACAACCGGCACAAGGGCTTGCGCTATTTCCTCGGGATTTTCGCTCAGTCCCGAACGGATCACTAGCAGCCGAGCCGCGCCCCGCTCCGTCCCAAGGGGGCGACCCTTGACCACACTCCAGAGGGGAAATGTCTCGAAAGCACAGGAGCGCCTGTCTCCCTGCCTGCTCAGTTGGCAGGCGTTGTGCCTCTCAACCCGTGACGCTCCAATCCCTGACATCTGTCCAGATGTAAAGACAGACGCTCGCCTGCTCGAACGCCCCACGGGCAGGCTTTGGAAGGCCCCTGTCCCGCGATCACCCGTCGGCTCGCGGACAGCCCCAACAAAGTGACTGGTCACTTTTTAAGTGAACGGTTATCCTCCCGGTATGCCCCCGAAGTCCGCCCCCAGGAAGGTCGAGGCGCCGGTGCGCCGCACGCAGGCGGAGCGCCGCGAGTCGACGCGCCGCAAGCTGCTGGACGCCACCATCGAGGCGCTGGTGGAGCAGGGCTATGCGCGGCTGACGACGGTGGAGGTGGCGAAGCGGGCGGGGGTGTCGCAGGGGGCGCTCTTCACGCACTTCGAAACGAAGGAGGAGCTGCTCGCGGTGGCGGTGGAGCACCTCTTCCCCCGCCTCATCCAGGACTTCCTCGCGGGCGTGGGAGCGCGTCCGTCCGGAAAGGACCGGGTGGGGGCGGCGGTGGACATGCTGTGGACCGCCTACCAGCGACCGGAGTTGCAGGCCGCCATCGAGCTGTACGTCGCGGCGCGCACCAGCCCGGAGCTGCAGAAGGCGCTGGCGGTGGTGGACGGTCCGCACCGCCAGAACATGCACCGCGTGGCGCGCGAGCTGTTCCCGGACGTGGCCGCCACGCATCCGGACTTCGACGGTGTGGTGGAGCTGGCGCTGGACGCGGTGCAGGGCGCGGCGGTGGGTGGGGCCGCCCGTCCTTCGGATCCAGCGCACCGCCGCATGTTGGACACGCTGGCGCGCTTCATGCGCGTCGCGTTCGCACCCAAGGATTGATTCGCAGGAGGTCAGCAGCCATGGACATGACGCACATCCCCGACCTCATCACCCCGGCCATCCCGGTGTTCGTCATCACCGTCATCGCCGAGGCCCTCTGGGTGCGCAAGCTGCGGCAGGAGCGCGGCGAGAGCATCAAGGGCCACACGTGGAAGGACACGTTCGCCAGTCTCTCCATGGGCCTGGGCAACGTGGCGGTGAGCGTGTTCTGGAAGGGCGTGGCGTTCGCGGGCTACGCGGCGCTCTACCACCTGACGCCGCTGCGCATGGGCCACGGGCTGGTGGCGTGGGTGCTGCTCTTCTTCCTGGAAGACCTCTGCTACTACGCCTTCCACCGCGTCCACCACGAGAGCCGCCTCTTCTGGGCGTCGCACGTGGTGCACCACTCCAGCCAGCACTACAACCTGTCCACGGCGCTGCGGCAGACGTGGACGCCGATGACGGGCTGGGTGTTCTGGGTACCGCTGGCGCTGCTGGGCTTCTCCCCGGAGATGATCGTCACGCAGCAGGCCGTGAGCCTGCTGTACCAGTACTGGATCCACACGGAGGCCATCGACCGGCTGCCGCGCCCCGTGGAGTGGCTGTTCAACACGCCGTCGCACCACCGCGCGCACCACGCCTCCAACGCGGCCTACATCGACGTGAACTACGCGGGCATCCTCATCATCTGGGACCGCCTCTTCGGCACGTTCGTCCCGGAGACCGAGCGCCCCATCTACGGGCTGACGAAGAACCTCACCACGCACAACCCGGTGCGCATCGCGTTCAACGAGTTCGCCGCCATCGCGAGGGACGCGGCCCGCCCGGGACCGTTGAGCCAGCGGCTGGGCTACATCTTCCGCAACCCGGCCTGGAAGCCCAAGGGGGCGCTGCCGCCGTCGGAGTCCCCGCCCGTGGAAGCCGCGCCCTCGGCACCGTAGGGCCCGCGCCCTTCCGGGTAGAGGACAGCTTGGGGGGTGGAAGCGACGTCCAGGCGACGTCCAGGCAACGGGGACCGCGACATCGTTGCGTCCGCGCCGTGCGGGCCTTGCTACGGTGCGCCGCGACGGTTCTGGCGGGCGCCGCGCATGAGGTCGGCGCCCCTTGCAAGGGAGTCGGGTCATGACGGAGCGCGAGTTGTGGGAGCGGTACCAGCGGCACCTGTGCGTCGTCCCCTCCGTGGGGCTCACGCTGGACATCTCCCGCATGAACTTCGGCGCGGACTTCCTGGACGGGATGCGCTCGCGCATGGACGCGGCGTTCCAGGCCATGGACGCGCTGGAGAAGGGCGCCGTCGCCAATCCGGATGAGAAGCGCCGCGTGGGCCACTACTGGCTGCGCGCCCCGGAGCTGGCGCCGGAGGCGGAGCTGAAGACGGCCATCACGGACATGCAGGCCCAGGTGGCCGCGTTCGCGAAGGACGTGCACGCGGGCAAGGTGAAGCCCGTGAAGGCGGCGAAGTTCACGCAGGTGCTGATTGTCGGCATCGGCGGTTCGGCGCTGGGTCCGCAGCTGGTGGCGGACGCGCTGGGCAGCGGCCGGGACGCCATGCAGGTGCACTTCCTGGACAACACGGACCCGGACGGGATGGACCGGGTGCTCAACAACCTGGGCGAGCGGCTGGCGGAGACGCTCACCGTGGTCATCAGCAAGTCCGGCGGCACCAAGGAGACGCGCAACGGCATGCTGGAGGCAGAGGCCGCCTACAAGCAGCGCGGCCTGGACTTCGGCGCGCACGCGGTGGCGGTGACGGGCGACGGCAGCGAGTTGGATACCTACGCCAAGGGCCACAAGTGGCTGCGCACCTTCCCCATGTGGGACTGGGTTGGCGGGCGCACGTCGGTGATGTCGGCGGTGGGGCTCCTGCCAGCCTGGTTGCAGGGGCTGGACGTGGACGGCTTCCTCGCGGGCGCGAAGGACATGGACGCGGCGACGCGCGGGCATGACGCGGCGGCGAACCCGGCGGCGCTGCTCGCGCTGATGTGGTTCCACGCGGGTGGCGGCAAGGGCCAGAAGGACATGGTCATCCTGCCGTACAAGGACCGGCTGATGCTGATGTCCAAGTACCTCCAGCAGCTGGTGATGGAGTCCCTGGGCAAGGAGCTGTCGCTGGACGGCAAGGTCGTGAACCAGGGCATCGCCGTCTACGGCAACAAGGGCTCCACGGACCAACACGCCTACGTGCAGCAGCTGCGCGAGGGCGTGAACAACTTCTTCGTCACCTTCGTGGAGGTGCTGAAGGACCGGGACGGCAAGTCCCTGGCGGTGGAGGGTGAGAACACCAGCGGCGACTACCTGCTGGGGTTCCTGCTGGGCACGCGCCGGGCGCTGTTCGAGAAGGGCCGCGAGTCGATGACGCTCACCGTGCCGGACGTGAGCGCGCGCACCGTGGGAGCGCTGATTGCGTTGTACGAGCGCGCGGTGGGCCTCTACGCGAGCCTCGTGAACATCAATGCCTATCACCAGCCGGGCGTGGAGGCGGGCAAGAAGGCCGCGGGGCGCGTGCTGGAGCTGCAGGGCAAGCTGCTCTCGAAGCTGAAGGCGGCGAAGGCGGAGGCGCGGTCCGCGGATCAGCTGGCGCAGGACATCGGCGCGGCGGATGAGGTGGAGACGGTGTTCAAGCTGCTGCAGCACCTGTCCGCGAACGGCGACCACGGCGTGAAGCGCACGGGCGGCGCGCGTCCGGCGGAGGCACGCTTCCAGGCTGGATGACAAATCATTGCCCGGCGGGGCAATGCCTGACGGTTCCAGGCCACGGCTAGCCTGGACCGTCATGGGCCGAGCACACGCGGTGGGGCTGTGGCTGTGCGTCCTGGGCGGGCTGGCGGCATGCCCGGAGGTGCACCGCCCGGGCGGCAAGCTGGACCGGGCGGCGCACAAGGACGCGTTGGAGCAGATACCGGACTCGAGCTGCACCTCGCGCGACTACCAGCGCCTCTGTCCCCGTGACACCGAGCCGAGCGAAGAGTGCATCGAGCTGTGTGGTGGACCATGACGCGGCCCTGGCACGTGTCCATGAGCCTGGTGGCCTGCCTCGTCCTCCTGGCCCCCGCACTCTTCGTCCTCCAGCAGGTGCGGGAAGCGAGTGCGACACCCATGCAGGAACCGGAGGGCCTGGTCCCCATGCTGACCTACGACGAGCGGATGCGGCGGGTGACCTACCACTACACCTGCTTGAAGCAGACCGACTGTGAGGCCCCTCTCGTCTGTTACCGCGACGTCCGCTTCCGGCGCTATTGCACGGACAGCGCCTGCACGACCGACAGCCAGTGCCCCGAAGGGCAACGATGCACGAGCCTGCCGGTCTCCAGTGCGGGCGAAGTCCTGGTCAGGCTCTGCGCGCTCGTGGGCATTCGCCAGGAGGGAGAGCCCTGCTTGGAGACCGCTTTCGATGCGACCTCCGCATGCAGGGCGGAGTTCGAGTGCGTGGGGAGGGATGGCTACTGTGCTCGTGCCTGCACCCCCGGCCAACCCGGGACGTGTTCGGAGGGATTCTTCTGCGCGGACGTGAAGCCGAAGCCCTCGTGTCTCCCCACCTGTGAGAAGCGCGGCTGCCCTCAGGGGGAACGCTGTGTCCCGTTCGAGGAGGGCACCTCCATCTGCGCATCCATCCATGGTCCGAACTGCCTGGACACCCCCTGTCCCGATGGCCGCAAATGCCGAGTGTTCTCGAGCTCGGAGTTCCCGGGCAAGGTCTGGGCGGAGTGCATCCATCGCTGCTCCGCCACGAATCCGACGTGCGGCGAAGGCCAGGTCTGCGATGGCTTTCACTGCCTCCAGGCCTGTGACCCGAATGGCCCCAATCCCTGCGCCGACGGCTTTCACTGCGACCGGCGGGGCAAGGAACTCCCGTGGTCCTGTCAGCCAGACTACTGGCACGGCGGCTGATCACCTCCCGACGCTCGGACTGCCCCAGGGTCGACACCTTCATGGCCCCGGGCGCACGGGATGTGGAGGGCTTGAGTGGGTCCCATCGTGAGGATTCGACATCCTCCAGGACCCCTCTCGATGAAATCTTCACCCGCCTTCCTGCTCGCCCCTCCCCTCCCGACACAAGAAGCCGAAGACCCGTGGCCCTTCGCCGCGCACGGCTGCGTGCGCAGCCGCGATGACGTCACCCTGGCATCGCTTCCCCGCGCGCACTACCGCTCCGCCCTGGAGATTGGCGGCGCCATCGGCCTGCTCACGGAGAAGCTCCAGGCGCGCTGTGACGCCCTGCTCTCCCTGGAGACCTCCGACTCCGCCCAGGCCCGCGCCATCCACCGCTGCCGCCACCTGTCGCACGTGCGCTTCCAGCGGATGAACGTGCCGGAGCGCTACCCCGAGCAGACCTTCGACCTCACCCTCGTATCCGGGCGCGGCGCCTACTGGAGCCTCCCGGAGCTGGCCCTCGCGCAGCAGCGCATCCTGGAGCACCTGGAGCCCGGCGGGCACCTGGTCCTCGTGCACTGGACCGGCCAGACGCGCGACATGCGCTGCAGCGGCCACGAGGTCCACGACTCCTTCCGCCGGCTCCCCCCCAGGCGCCTGCGCCATCTGCGCGGCGAGATGGAGGGCACCTGGCGCCTGGACATCTTCGAACGGCTTTGAACGCCCCGGTGAATCCCGTCCCCCACCCGGCCCTGCCCGGCGGTAGAAGGGACGGTATGGAACTGGGAATCACGGGAAAGACGGCGCTCGTCACCGGTAGCAGCCGGGGCATCGGGCGGGCCATCGCCATGGTGCTGTCGCGCGAAGGCGCCAGGGTGTGCGTGTGCGCGCGCAATCCGGAGCCGCTGGAGGTCCTCGCGAAGGAGCTGCGCTCCGAGGGCGCCCAGGTGGCGACGGTGGTCACGGACGTGGCCACGCAGGAGGGCGCGTACCTGGCGGTGGACTCCGCGGTGCGCGCCTTCGGTTCAATGGACATCCTGGTGAACAACGTGGGCGGCAGCGGCGGCGCGGGCGCCTTCGACGCGGCCAGCACCCAGCAGTGGAACGACGTCATCCAGCGCAACCTGATGTCCGCCGTGTGGTGCAGCCAGCGCGCGGTGCCGCTGATGCGACAGTGCGGCGGCGGCAGCATCGTGCACATCAGCTCCATCTTCGGCCGCGAGTACGCCACCAGCGCGCCCTACAGCGCTGCCAAGGCGGGCCTCATCGCGCTCACCAAGGAGATGGCCGTGGACCTGGCGTCCCACCGCGTCCGCGTCAACGCCGTGGCCCCGGGCTCCATCTTCTTCCCCGGCGGCAGCTGGGACCGGCGCAATCAGCACGACCCGGAGGCGGTGGCCAAGATGGTGCGCGAGCAGATTCCCTGGGGCCGCTTCGGCACGCCCGAGGAGGTGGCGGACGTGGTCGCCTTCCTCTGCTCGGAGCGGGCGAAGTGGGTGACGGGCTCCACCGTCCCCGTGGACGGAGGCCAGGGCCGTGCCTACTGAGCCCGGTTGCGGTATGGAGTCCGCGCGAATGAGGCCAACGCATTGCTGAAGCTCTACATGAAGGACGGCGACACCCTCCGCTACTGGGAAGCCTGGGAGCACGAGGGTGTCGTCACGGTGCACTGGGGCACCGTCGGTGATGGAGGCGAGCAGAAGACCGTTCCCGTCCCCCCGGACGAGGACCCCGACATGGTCATCGCCCAAGAGGCCGAATCCCTGGTGGACGCCGGCTACGACGAGCCCGAACCGGACGCCATGGCCGTGCTGCTCGTCGAGTACGCCGTGCAGGGCAAGGGCACCGGCCACGACTTCGAGCAGCGCAGCGCCGTGGAGGAGCTGCTCACGGACGCGCTCGGCTGGACGGGCAACGGCGAGGTGGAGGGCGGCGAGACGGAGGAGGGCGTCATGCGCGTGCACTGCCGCGTGATGGACGCCGACAGCGCCGCGCGCACCGTGGTGGAGGCCCTGGACTCGGAGGACCTGCTCGAAGGGGCCCGCGTGCTGGTGGCGCGAGGCGACGAGAAGCCCCGCGTCGTGCACCCGCCGCTGTTCCCCGTGCTCAAGTCGTAGGCACCTCCGGAGCCTGGGGAGCCTGGGGAGCCTGGGGCTCCTGGCCCCGGGGACCGAAGACTCGGAACAGCAGCACCAGCGACGGCACCACCGTCACCAGGCCCACTCCGAGCGCCACCAGGAGCAGCCGCTGCACCACCGGCTGCGCCGCGGCGCTCTGGAGCGTCAGATTCGGGTAGACGAGGTAAGGCGCCTGCGACACCGCCCACCCCAGCACGATGAGCCCGCCCTGCGTGGCCGCCGCCACCCGCGCGGCCCGGAAGCGCCGCGTCCACAGGAGCGCGAACGCCGTCACCGCCGCCATCGCGGTCCCCACATGCAGTGCCAGTGCGAACGGCGTCTGTAGCAGGCCCGTCCACACCCGGGGCGCGCCCTCGCGCGACAGCAGCAGGGCGGCCAGGGCCAGCGGGAACAGGAGCCCTCCCGTCACCAGCGCCCGGCGCCGGAAGTCCTCCGCCAGCTCCGGCGTCCGCGCTTCATGCGTGAGGTACACGGCCGCCAGGAACGCGAACAGGCCCAGCGTCAGCACGCCCACGGACAGCGCGAAGGGCGACAGCCACGACGCGAAGAAGCCACTCACCACCGCGTGCCCCTGCATGCGGATGGCGTCGCTGGCCACCGCGCCCACGCACATGCCCAACAGCAGCGGCGCCACCACGCTCGCGACGCTGAACACCACGCCCCAGCGGCGCTCCACCGCGTCCCCGCGCGTGTCGTAGGCGCGGAAGGTGAACGCCGTGCCCCGGAACACGATGCCCAGCACCAGCAGCGTCAGGGGCACGTGCAGCGCCACGCTCAGCGCCGCGAAGGCGCGCGGGAAGCCGCTGAAGAGCAGCACCAGCCCCACGATGAGCCAGACGTGGTTCACCTCCCACACCGGGCCAATGGCGCGGGCGATGAGCGCGCGCTGCTCCGCCTTGCGAGGCCCTCGGGCCAGCAGGTCCCACACCCCGCCGCCGAAGTCCGCCCCGCCCAGGAGCGCGTACAGCACGAGCGTACCCGCCACCGCGAACCCCAGCACCGTCGTCTCAATGGGCATGGGCCACCTCGCCATCCGCGGCCGCGCCGGGTCCCTTCGGCAGCGTGCCCGCCACCTGCCGCCAGAGCACGAAGAGCACCGTCACCCCGAGGAACAGGTACACCGCCGTGAAGGTGAAGAACGGCGCGGCCAGGTGCGGCACCGGCGTCACCGCCTCGCCCGTGCGCATCACGTCCCGGACGATCCAGGGCTGCCGGCCCCACTCCGTGACGAGCCACCCCGCCTCCAGCGCCACCAGCCCCAGCGGCCCCGACCAGAGCCAGGCGCGCATCATGCCCTTGCCGTGCGGCCACTCGCGGCCCCGCCACCTGCGCCACAGCGTGGCCAGCGCGAGCAGCGCCATCAGGCTGCCCGTACCCACCATCACCTGGAAGGCCATGTGCACCTTGGCCACCGGCGGCCAGACGTCGCGGGGGAACTCGTTCAGGCCCTTCACCTCCGCGTTGGGATCCGCGAACGCCAGGATGGAGAGCCCCTTCGGCAGGTCGATGGCGCCCGCTACGGTGCCCGTCTCCACGTCCGGCCATCCCCCCACCTTCAGGGGCGCGCCCGACTCCGTGTGGAAGTGCGCCTCCATCGCGGCCAGCTTCACGGGCTGCTCGCGCGCCATGTGCTTCGCGGACAGGTCCCCCACCAGCGGCTGCGCGAGCGCGGTGATGCACGCAAGCGGCAGCGCGATGGACAGCGCCTTCTTGTGGAACGCGGCGCCCGGATGCCTCAGCAGGATGAAGGCGTGGATGCCCGCCATCGCGAACGCGCTGGCCTGATAGCAGGACAGCAGCACGTGCGCCGTCTGGTACTGCCAGCCGGGGCTGAACATGGCCACCAGCGGCTGCACGTCCGTGGGCCCCGACGGCGTGGGCGTGAAGCCGGACGGGTTGTTCATGAACGTGTTCACCAGCGTGACGAAGAACGCGCTCGCCGCGCCGCTCACCGCCACCATCACGCCGCTGAAGAGGTGCAGGCCCGGCGACACACGCTCGCGGCCGTACAGGTAGATGCCCAGGAAGATGGCCTCGGTGAAGAAGGCCACGCCCTCCAGGCTGAAGGGCAGGCCAATCACTTCCCCGTAGCGGCCCATGAACTCCGGCCACAGCAGGCCCAGCTCGAACGAGAGCACCGTCCCGCTCACCGCGCCCACCGCGAACAGGATGGCGGTGCCCTTGGCCAGCTTCTCGCTGAGCTTCCGGTAGTCCGCGTCCCCCGTGCGCCGGTGCTTCAGGTCGCTCAACACCATCAACACCGGCAACGCCACGCCGGCCGCCGCGAACACGATGTGGAACGCGAGCGAGAGCCCCATCTGCGCGCGCGCATAGAGCAGGTCCGTCATGGACATCAGTCTGCTTTATGCGCGCATTTTGCGCATTCAGGATTTCTTATCTTTGTCCGCAGGCACCTTGGCGATGGCCCGCGAGGGCACCAGGGTCTGGATGGAGTTGCGGGCCACGGCGGTGGCGAGCGAGGTGGCGAAGATCATCACCACCTTGCGGCCCAGCTCCGCGCCCAGCGGCTTGTCCTCGATGCTGGTGGCCACGCGGTCCGGGTGGGCCCAGGCGCGCTCCAGGGCCTTGCGGCGCATGCGGCGCACGCGCTCGTCGTGGTGGCGGGCGCGGTAGATGGCGAGGCCCACGCCCAGGCCCACCGCCACCAGGGCGGCCGCGCCCACGGTGATGAGCAGGTCCTTGTTCTGGTTGACGTGGTAGCGCACGTCCGTGGCGCGGGTGCGCCGGCGGTCCAGCTCCTCCAGGGTGAGCAGCAGCTCGTCGCGGATGCGGTCCGCGGTCTGCTCCACCTGCTCGCGGTCGCCCATGCGCCTGGTGATGGCATGGTCGACGTGCGCTTCGGTCTCGGGTGCCTGGCTCATTGCAGCGTCTCCCGGGTCATTTGAAGGTCCGTCTTCAAGCGCTCCTGGGTGTGGACCAGCGGCTTCTTGGGAATCCGCTTCGTGCCCAGGAACAGGAGGAGGCCGGCCACGGCCAGCAGCACCGCGCCCACGATGAGCACGCCCACGGCGGCCCCCAGGGGCAGCGCCAGGCCCAGCGCGACGAAGAGCACGGCCAGCGACGTGAGGGCCAGCACGGCTCCGGCGCCCAGGAAGATGCCCGCCAGCTTGGCCGCCTGCAGCTCCTGCTTCAGCTCCTTCTTGGCGTGCATCACCTCCGCCTTCACCAACAGGCGGGTCTCCGACAGCGCGTGCCGGATGAGTTCGGGGGTGGAGAGCGTCTCCAGCTGGCTGCGCTCCAGGCGTTCTGATTCGAGGTCCACGACCGTGCCTCCGACAGGATGACTTCCAGGGCACCACCGCCGAACGCCTGCCTGGCGTCCCGGCTGCCCCGGTCTGTCCCTCAAGGTGGTCAGGAAGGGTGTGTGGGAGAAGTCCCGCCGCACACCCCATTCACGTCCGGCTGCCTGCCTGGTGCCCCCACCCTCCCGGGCGGGCCGGGCGGGGCCGACAGGGTCGGCCGGGGCCAGGCGACTAGCGGCGGCTCTTCTGATGCGCGATGGCCGTGGCCAGCGTCTCGCGCACCTGGCGGGCCCGGAACAGGCGGTCCGCGGTGTCCAGCAGGTTCTCCGCGTACAGCACCTGCTTGCGCAGGCGGGCCGGGATGGCGCGGGTGCCCAGGTGCGCGCCCAGCAGGGCGCCGGTGAGGGCCGCGGCCACGTCCGCTTCGCCGCCACAGCGCAGCGTGAGGACCACGGCCTCCCGGAAGTCGTGCGGCACCTTCAGCGTCGCGTACAGCGACGTGAGCAGCACCGGCACCACGTGACACGGCAGGCCGTCCACGCCCTTCAGCTCGCTGGGGGGCACGCCCACCTTGCGCAGCTGGTTGAGCGCGCGCTGGGTGTCCCAGGTGAGCAGGCGCGGCAGGTGGCGGATCTCCTCCGCCAGGTTCTTGTCGTGCACGGCGGCGGACAGCGCCAGGGCCTCGCAGAAGGCCGCGGGCGTGAGGGCCTCCTGCTCCATGCCCAGCGCCACGGCCTGCGCGAACGCGGCGGCGGCGGCGGCGCAGACCGGGTCCTTGTGCGTGATGACGGTGAGCACGCCCGCGTCGTGCGGCAGACGCGCGCGCTGACCGCTTTCGAAGAGGCCCACCACCAGCGCGCGGCTGAGCACCGACGGGCACCGGGTGCCCAGGGGCGCGCCCGCGCTCATCCACGGCGTGCCGCTCGCAAGGCGCTGCAGCGATTCCGACAGGCTGCGCGGCGGCTGGAGGATGATGCCCTCCTGCCACAGCCACGCCAGGTGCAGCGCCGCGCTGCGGCCGTCCACCTTGCCCTCGCGGATGACGCTCTCCGCGGCCGCGAGCAAGAGCTGCGTGTCGTCGCTGAACTGGCCCTTGGCGAACTTGCCGCGCGGCCGGGGCGCGAAGTCCTCCGCCAGGCCGGGCAGCCGCGCCAGGCTCGCCGGGGGGATGCCCCTCAGCGGAAAGCCGAGCGCATCCCCGATGGCGAGCCCCAGGAATGCCGCATGAAAACGGTCCTGGCGGTCTGCGGGAGTCAGCGGCATCGGAGGAGCAGAGATTACCCGAGCCTCAGCCAAGGACGAGCACCGAGATGAACGCTGCGATGGTGCGCGACGCGATGGCGGATCGATCATGGGGCCTTGACGTGCACGGAGTGGCTGCGGTGGAGCGCTGGACAAGAAAGGTCCCGCTGGATTGCACCACGCGCGTCGCCACTGTCCGCCTCCTCCGCCGCAACCACGGCGCAACCGGGGGCGCGGTAGCTATCGCATCCCGCTGCGTTTCAGCAAGCAGGCGGGCCTGTTGAAACGCGCGAGCACGCGTGCATGTCCAACTTCGAATGCTGCGCATGGACCGAAAGGGACGCACGGGTGGCCTCGTGCGCGTGCGCTGCCCACGGGCTCAGGTGTTCACCTTGACGCGCACGACTTCACTTCGTCCACGCGATGCACGCGCGGATCACGCGTCGTCACGGCCCAGGTTCACCACCGCCATCAGCCGCGCCACCACGGCCTCCGCGCCCTGGTGCAGCCGTGAGCCGTCCCACAGCGCGGGGGACGTGTGGCCGCCGCGCTCGCGCCAGTCCTTCTCCACCTCTTCGTAGGTGAGGTTGCGGAAGCGCACGCGGTCCTCCAGCGCGTGGTCCGTGACGAAGCGGCGCGCGGTGGCGGACGGCGGATCCGCGATGCGGTGGAACAGTTCCAGGACGGGCGACTCGGGCGTGCTCATGACTTGAGCCGCATCATGCTTCGTCCAAGCCCCGGAACGCGAAAAGGGTGGAGCGCCGGTCCCCACGTCCGCGGGGATTCGGAGCACCACCCTTCCGGTACCGCACGCGCGCCCGGGAAGGGGCGCGCGGGTGAATCCCTAGCGGGACTCGGAGGCGCTGATGCGCGCGGCCTCGCGGCGCACCGCGGCCTGCTCCAGCGCGTAGCGCGCGTCCGCGGCGTTCAGGTCCTTGAGGCGCGCCTGGGCCTCTTCCATGCGGCGGCGGGCACCCGCGACGTCGATGCCGTTGACGTGCTCGGCGGCGTCCGCCAGCACCAGCACCTTGTCGTTGCTCACCTCCACGAAGCCGCCGGCCACGAAGTAGCGGTCCTGCTTCCCCGCCTCGATGAGGGTGAGCGTGCCCGGCTCCACCAGCGACAGGAACGGCGTGTGGCCGGGACGCACGCCGAACAGGCCCTCTCCGCCCGGCACGATGGCCTCGTCGGCCTGCACGGACAGGATGCGCTTCTCGGGGGTGACGATCTCGACAGTCAGCTTGGCCATGAAGGTCCTCGTGCTACCGCACTACCGCATCAGAAAGTCAGCCGCTGGGTCTTCACGCCCACCGGCTCGAACTCCACCACCCCGGCGTCCGTCAGGCGCGGGCCCCTGCCCGGGATGCCCAGCGTGCCCTCCAGCCACTTGAGGTGGTGGGCCAGCTGCCGCACTTCCGACAGCTGCTTCGTCGTCATCAGCTCCGTCAGCCGCCGCTCCTGGAGCTTCTGCCCCGTGCGGTCGAACTGGGCGGCCACCATCACCCGCGCCCACGCCAGGCTCTGGCCCTTCGCCTTCTTCTTGCCCTTGCTGGGGACCGGCTTGCCCTTCTCCACCAGCGGGTACACCACCCAGACCTTCTCCCCGTCGTTGGACGCGAAGTAGAGGTCATCCACCGTCCCCACGCACACGTCCGCCGACCAGTGGGGCCCGCTCTCCTTGAGCACCTCCAGCCGGCACTTCCCCACGCCCACGTCCACCGAGCGGACGCTGTAGAGGCCATTCGCGCTCACCCGTGCCCGGCTGCCGCGCTCCTCCGCCAGGGCGGAAGGCGCGGCACCACAGACGAGCAGGGCGAGCGCGACGGTCAGGCGCATGGGAGTCTTACGCCGCCGCCAGCTTGCGGGCCTTCTCCTGAGCCTCTTCGATGGCGCCCACCATGTAGAAGGCGGACTCCGGGAGCTCGTCGTGCTTGCCTTCCGCGATCTCCTTGAAGCTGCGGATGGTGTCCTTCAGCGCCACGTAGCGGCCGTCCAGGCCCGTGAAGACCTTGGCCACGAAGAACGGCTGGGACAGGAAGCGCTGGATCTTGCGGGCGCGCGCCACGGACAGCTTGTCCTCTTCGGAGAGTTCGTCCATGCCGAGGATGGCGATGATGTCCTGGAGCTCCTTGTAACGCTGCAGGATGCCCTGGATGCGGCGGGCCACGGCGTAGTGCTCGGCGCCCAGCACGTCCGCGGACAGGATGCGGCTGGTGGAGTCCAGCGGGTCCACGGCGGGGAAGATGGCGAGCTCCGCGATGGAGCGGTTGAGCACCGTGGTCGCGTCCAGGTGGGCGAACGCGGTGGCGGGCGCGGGGTCCGTCAGGTCGTCCGCGGGCACGTAGATGGCCTGCACGGAGGTGATGGAGCCCTTGGTGGTGGAGGTGATGCGCTCCTGCAGGCCGCCCATCTCCGTGGCGAGCGTGGGCTGGTAACCCACCGCGCTGGGGATGCGGCCCAGGAGGGCGGACACTTCCGAGCCGGCCTGGGTGAAGCGGAAGATGTTGTCCACGAAGAGGAGCACGTCACGGCCCTCCACGTCGCGGAAGTACTCCGCCATGGTCAGCGCGGAGAGGGCCACGCGGGCGCGGGCGCCGGGCGGCTCGTTCATCTGGCCGTACACGAGGACCGCCTGGCTCTTCTCCAGGTTGTCGGTCTGGATGACCTTGGTCTCCTGCATCTCGTGGTACAGGTCGTTGCCTTCGCGGGTGCGCTCACCGACGCCGGCGAACACGGAGAAGCCGCCGCGCTCCACGGCCACGTTGCGGATGAGCTCCTGCAGGAGCACCGTCTTGCCCACGCCGGCGCCGCCGAACAGGCCGATCTTGCCGCCACGGGTGTAGGGGGCGAGCAGGTCGATGACCTTGATGCCGGTCTCGAACATCTGCACGCGCACGTCCTGCTCCGTGAACGGAGGGGGCGCGCGGTGGATGGGCCAGTACTCGGTGGCGTTCACCGGGCCCATTTCGTCCACCGGGTCGCCGGTGACGTTCATGATGCGGCCCAGGGTGGCCTTGCCCACCGGCACCTGGATGGGGGCGCCCGTGCTGCGCACCGGCATGCCACGGCCCAGGCCCTCGGTGGAGTCCATGGCGATGCAGCGCACGGTGTTCTCGCCCAGGTGCTGCGCCACCTCGATGGTGAGGTTGTCCTTCTCCGCGCCCAGGTTGGGGTTGGTCAGCTTGAGGGCGGCGTACACCTCAGGGAGCCCGCCGGGCGGGAACTCCACGTCGACCACGGGGCCGAGAACCTGCGTGATCTTGCCAGTCGTCGGGACTTGAGCGCTCATGGGACTCCTCTGCCTTGTCTCGTGTGGCGAGCGGCCGGGGCGCCGCCGCCCGTCAGGAAATCGAACCCCGAAGAGGGGTGTGGGCGGGCCCCCTTTACCGGGGGGTGCCCGGCAGGGTCAAGCCTCCCGGGTCCGCGCACGTAAGTCCCGCTTAGCGGAGCGGTGTCCCGTACGCCAGTCCCTTGAGGTGCCCTTCTGTGACGCCTGCCCGGTGGGGGGGCCAGGAACGACGAAGGGCCCGTGCCTCCGGCGCTCGTGGAAGCGCGAAGCAACGGGCCCTTCTGGAGAGGCGGCCGGACGGGAGGCGGACTACTTGAGGGCCTCGGCGCCGGAGACGATCTCCATGAGTTCCTTGGTGATGACCGCCTGGCGGGTGCGGTTGTAGATCAGGGTGTAGCTGGAGATCATGTCCGTGGCGTTGTTGGTGGCGTTCTCCATGGCGCTCATGCGCGCGCCCTGCTCGCTGGCCACGCTCTCCAGCAGCGCCCGGTACAGCTTGATGTTCACCGCCTGGGGCACCAGCCGGTCCAGCACGGCCTGGCGGGACGGCTCGTACTTGAAGTCCACCAGGGCCGGGGCGGAGGTCACGCTCTCCGGGGTGGGCGTGGCGGCGGCCTTCGCCGTGGCGGGCTGCAGCGGCAGCAGCTGCGACACGACCACGTTCTGGGTGATGGCGGAGACGAACTCGTTGTAGACGACGTAGACCGCGTCGACCTCGTCGTTGAGGAAGGCGGCGGCCAGCTCTTCCGCGACGTTGGCGGCGGAGCGGTAGTTCAGCGTCGCGTACAGGCCGGCGAAGTCCTTGCGGATGGACTGGCCGCGGTTGCGGAAGAAGTCGTTGCCCTTGCGGCCCACCGTGGAGACGCGCACCTGGAGGTCGCTGTTCTCGTACAGGTAGCGGTTGGCGCGGCGGATGACGTTGGAGTTGAAGCCGCCGGCGAGGCCGCGGTCGGACGTGAGGAGCAGGAGCTCCACGCGGCGGATGGGGCGGGAGGCGAGCAGCGGGTGCGCCAGCTCCTGGTCGGCGGAGCGCACGGCCAGCTCGGAGATGATCTGCTCCAGCGTCTGCGCGTACGGGCGGGCGGCGAGGATGGCGTCCTGCGCCTTCCGGAGCTTCGCGGCGGAGACCATCTTCATGGCCTTGGTGATCTGCCGCGTGTTCTTCACCGTGCGGATGCGCTTGCGGATGTCGCGAAGGGACGCCATGGACCGGAAACTCCTCGTAAGACGTGCGGCGCGCGCCCCGTGACAGCCCGGGCTGGCCATGAGGGACGGCGGGCCCCCTATATAGGCG
>NZ_RAWF01000109.1:0-30709 GCF_003612075.1 Corallococcus sp. CA041A | reverse complement strand
GCGGGGGTGTCCGTTCAGTCCCAGGGGACCCGCTCCATTCGTGGTCCGCATGTCTCAGCATTGAAGTACGCGGCGTCCTGCGTTTATTCACTCGGAGGGTGCTGGGAGCGGCGTCCAGCGGCCTTCACCGGTGAAGCTTGCCCTGCGGGGCAGCACCAATGAAATCAACTACTTGGGCCCTGGCGCGGAAGGTGCTCTGGGAAGGCCTGCATCGGGAGGCACCGGGTGTCAGAGCCTGGCGCTTGTCTGCGTGGGGGACCCTCAATGCGATCCGAGGTCGGTATGCGTGGGACGTTGAGCCTGTGGGCGATGCTGGCGTTGTTCGTGGCGCTGCGCGCGAATCCGGGGGACGCGCACGAAGTGACTCTTCAGGCGGATCCGTGGACGCGGCCACTGGTGGCGGCGGGCCTGGTGGCCTCCAGCACGAAGCGAGAGGTGGTGGGCGGTGGCCTGGCGCACTACAGCTGGAAGGTGCGGGTGGGCACGGGGAAGTACGACGCCATCACCGTGCACCGCGTGGTGCGCGAGGCGTACCCGTGGATTCCGGCGCGCAGCAGCCGGGCGGTGTTCATGGTGCACGGGGACCTGTGGGGCTTCGTGCCCGCGTTCCTCACCAACACCTGCGTGACGACGATGCCGGAGAACCGCTCCCTGGCAACGTTCCTGGCGAGCCAGGACGTGGACGTGTGGGGCCTGGACCTGCGCTGGGTGGGCGTGCCGGAGGCGGAGACGAACTTCCAGTTCATGGAGGACTGGAACATGCAGTCGCACGTGAAGGACGTGGGCACGGGCCTGGCGCTGGCGGACGTGGTGCGGCGGCTGTCCGGCAACGGCGGCAACAACGACCGGATGTTCCTGCTGGGCTGGAGCCGGGGCGCGACCCTCGGGTACGCGTACCTGGACGGGGAGTCGCAGCGTCCGCGCGCCCTGCGCCGGGTGGACGGCTTCGTGCCCATGGACATGGTGCTGCGCTACGGGCCGGACGCGGCCGAGCAGCGCCAGTGGGCGTGCCAGCGGTACGAGGCGCTCCAGGCCGCCCGTGACGAGGGCCGCACGGAAGGGGGCCTGCTGGGGCCCGCGCCGGGCATGCCGGTGAAGACCATGGGTGAGCTGGCGACCCGCGCTCCCAACGCTCCGTCCCCGCTGGCCCCGGCGGGCTTCGCGGGCCCGGTCCGGCCCACCAACCGGAAGTTCGCGGTCATCGCCGCCGGGCGGACCGGGGCGCTCCTGGCGCCGCTCCAGCCGATCACGCCGGGCTACCACCTGGCGGGCAGCGTGCCGGACACCGCCGGCCTTCCGGACAGGACGGCCTTCACGTCGGAGCCCACCCTGTTCGACTACCTCCAGCTGGCGGTGCCCTACCAGAGCCTCAACGAGGTGGTGGAGACGGAGAAGCAGCTGTGCGGCCTGGACGTGCCCTACGACGACCACCTGAAGGACGTGAAGGTGCCGGTGCTGTACGTGGGCGCGGCGGGCGGCGTGGGCCGCTACGGCGAGTACTCCACGCGCCTCCTGGGGAGCACGGACGTCACCCACCTCATCGTGCGCAGCCGGCCGGAAGCGCAGCGCGAGCTGGACTTCGGCCACGCGGACCTGTTCCTCGCCAGGGACGCGCGCGTGCGCGTGTGGCAGCCCATGCTCCAGTGGATGCGGGCGCACTGACGAAGGCGTGGAGGGCGGAGGGCTACTCCGCCTTCCACAACCCGTGGCGCCGGGCCCGGCGGCCCAACGTCACGGGGTCCATGCCCAGGGCCACGGCGGCTCGGCGCAGGACGCCGCCATGGCGCTCCAGGGCCTCGCGGATGAGGTCGCGCTCCACCTGCTGGAGCCGGGCCCTCAGCGAACCATCCCCGGTGGGGTCCGCCCGGGGCAGCGTGTTGTTGAGGAGCGCGGGCGGCAACAGGCGCCGGGTGAGCATCTCCCCGGGCCGGGACAGGAGCACCGCGCGCTCCACCACGTTGCGCAATTCGCGCACGTTGCCCGGCCAGCCGTAGCCGTGCAGCACCTCGTCCGCGTCCGGGGCCACGCCCGTGGCGGAGCGCTTGAGGGTGCGGTTGAACTGCTCCACGAAGGCGCGGGCCAGCTCCGGGATGTCCTCCGGGCGCTCGCGCAGGGGCGGGATGTCGATGGTGAAGCTGTTGAGCCGGTAGAAGAGGTCCGCGCGGAAGCGGCCGGCGCGCACCTCCTCGCCCAGGTCCCGGTTGCTCGCGGCCACCACGCGCACGTCCACGTGGCGCACCTGGGTGCCGCCCACCGGGCGGATGTCGCCCGTCTCCAGCACGCGAAGCAGCTTCGCCTGGAGGTTGGGCGTGGTGTTCTCAATCTCGTCCAGGAAGATGGTGCCGCCGTTGGCCAGCACGAAGAGGCCCGGGTGGTCCGACACCGCGCCGGTGAAGGCCCCCTTCACGTGGCCGAACAGCTCGCTCTCCAGCAGCGTCTCCGTGAGCGCGCCGCAGTCCTGGACGACGAGCGGCAGGTCCCCCCGGCCGGAGAGCCGGTGGAGGATGCGCGCCAGCACCTCCTTGCCGGTACCCGTCTCGCCCTGCAGCAGCACCGCCACCCGGTGGGGGGCCACCAGGCGCACCATCTCCATCACCCGCTGCATGGGCGGGCTGCGAAAGCCCAGGTCCTCCCCGTGGCGGCCCACGCCCACCACCGGCGTCTGGGCCAGCGCGCGCTCGCGCATGAGGTTGCGCTCCAATTCCAGCGCCATGCGCCACTGCTCCGTGCGGAAGCCGTGCTCGCGCCCTGCCTGGAGCACCGCCTCGCGCATGGCTTCCGGGTCCGGCCAGGCCCCCGGCGCGCGGTAGATGCGGCCGGAGTTGAAGAGCGCCACCAGCCGCTCCGGGGCCGCCGGGGCGCAGTAGACGATGCGCGAGGCCAGGTCGCTGGGCGGCCCCGCCCCCGTGGGGTCCACCTCCGCGCGCAGCTCCGCCAGGGACTCCACCAGCGCGAGCGCCCGCGACTCGTCCTGGCCGCACACCAGCAGCACCGCCATGTCCCCGCGCGTGAGCAGCGCGTGCACGTCCTCCGCGGTGGCGGCGAAGTGCGGCGTGGCCACGCCGTCCAGGGCCTGGCGCACCGCGCGCGACTCGTCGTCCGAGGCGAAGGCCGCCACCACCTGCAGGTGGGACGTGGCCAGGTAGCGCGCCAGCTTCACGCCGTCCGCCGCGTCGAAGGCGCCGAAGCTGATGCCCAGCGCCGCGACGGTGCCCCCGCCGCCCGCCGTGTCGTGGCGCCAGCGCACCGTGCCGTGCACCCGCACGTGGGCGCCCGTGTCCGGCAGCGAGAAGGCCATCTCCACCGGCTCGTTCTCGCGCGGGCCCTCGGAGGGGCTGCGCGGCGTGGCGATGAGCCCGATGCCCGTCTCGCTGATGTTCACGGACCAGCAGCCATGCAACGCCGGCTGGGTCACCACCTTCACGTACAGCGGCTTGCGCTCGCTCCGGGGCACCTGCTCGGAGTCGGGGCGCGACATGGGGTGCGTCACTCGACCGGCCTCATGGCCGCCGCGCGGCGGGCTTCCTGGAAAAATACGAACATTGCGGACGGGGTTTCTGCCTGATTCTCCCGTCATCGCAAGTCGGCGGCAAAGGGGATGTCCTCTCAGCACGCCGCAAGTGGACACGGGTCCAAAGCGCCCTGCCCGGAACACGGCGAACCCTCCCCCACACCGCACCACAACCCACGGCGCGAAACGTCCGTGCTCCGGCGGTGCGCATCCCACGCGACGGGCCGTGTCGTCCCTTCCGGCGTGTTGAAGGATTCCAACGGGGCCGTCTGAAATTGATGTCTGTCTTTTGTTCCGAACCTGCCCAGCATGCAAGCGGGCTCAGCGTCGCTTGTGTTCGAAATAAAACTTCGGTATTCGGTTTATCACCTTGGAACACGGCAGGCTTTCCCCCCGCTGCCGGATGGAGCACCGAACACCCTTCACGCTGTCTTTCTCCTCCCGTCGACGCGGCCCTGTCGAACAGGTCCGGGAGCACGAGAGGGGATTGTCCCGCCGTAAAGCCAGACATCCCCCAGCCATGCCCCTGTCTCCTGTCGTTGGAGCATGGCTTTTCACTGCCTGTCCTTTCCCCCTGGGCCAATTCCTTGAAGAAAACCCTCCTCCTGGTTGAAACGTTGTTCGTCCTGGGCGCCGTCGGCTGTGGCGCTCCGGATGGTTCCCTTCCGGTTGAAGACCGCCAGCCTACGCTCGAGACGTCCGCCGAGGATCTCACCACCACCGGCTGCACGCAGCTCACCCCCGCCAGCGTGAAGGCCAGCGGCGACGACGGCGCCGGCAGCGTCGCGGCGAACGCGATGGATGATCAGCTCACCACGCGCTGGAGCAGCCTGGGCAAGGGCCAGTGGCTCGACTTCGACCTGGGCGCCACCAAGGCCGTGAGCGCGGTGTCGGTGGCCTGGCACGAGGGCAACAAGCGCGCGAACACGTTCACCGTCTCCGTGTCGCCGGACGGCTACACCTATACGCAGGTGTACAGCGGCAAGAGCAAGGGCAACACGACCGCGGCGGAGACGTACGCCTTCACGTCGGTGAGCGCGCGCCGGGTGCGCGTCACGGTGCAGGGCAACTCCCTCAACGACTGGGCCAGCATCGCGGAGGCGCGCCCGTGCTCCGGCACCACGACGGCGCCGCCCCCCACCACCCCGGGCGGCATCGTGTGGCGGGGCGACTTCGAGTCCGGCAGCCGCAGCCAGTGGGACGGCACGCAGATGATGTCCGCGGACCGGCTCCAGGTCGTCTCATCGCCGGTGCGCGAGGGCGGCTACGCCCTCAAGGCCACGGTGAAGCAGGGCGATGACCCCATCAACTCCAGCGGCAACCGCAACGAAATCTTCAAGCAGACGAAGGAGGCGGTGGGCTCCGAGTACTGGTACCGCTGGAGCACGCGCTTCGCGGCGGACTTCCCCAGCGTGAACACCTGGCAGCTCTTCACCCAGTGGCACCATGACGGGTGCTGCGGCTCGCCGCCGGTGGAGTTCTACGTCTACGGCGAGGAGATGCGGCTGAACATCGGCGGGTCCCCGGGCACCATCGTCTGGCGCACGCCGCTGGTGCGCAACACGTGGCACGACTTCGTCTTCCACGTGAAGTGGTCCCCCAACGCGAGCGTGGGCTTCGTGGAGCTGTACTACGACGGCCAGCTGGTGCTGCCCAAGCGCAACATCGCGACGCAGTACTCCGGGCAGCTCAACTACCTGAAGATCGGCCTGTACCGGAACGACACCATCGCGCCGGTGGGCGTCGTCTACCACGACGGTTGGGTGATGGGCCGGACGCAGGCGGACGTGCTGGACGCCAACTACAAGTTGAAGTGAGACACCGGCCGCGTGCCCCGGTAGGCGCCGGGGCACGCTCCGGGATAGGCTTTCACGAGTCCATCCCGAGGAGTCGTCTCATGCGTCTGTGCGCCGCGCTGACCGCCCTGTCCCTGCTGGCGTCCTGCACCACGACCTACGCCATTCCCAAGCCGGAGCTCACGCGGCTGGATGGCTTCCGGGACGAGAACGCGGCGCTGATGCGGGAGCTGGGTGACGTGATGCTCAACCGCGTCACGGACCGCAAGCGCACAGTGCGGGACGTGGAGGGCCAGGCACACCAGTTCACCTCCGACACGCCGCTGGCGCTGGTCTCCGCCCAGTCGGACACGGAGTTCCAGCGCTTCATCGAGGTGGGCGTGGACGGCGACCGCTTCCGGGGCGTGCCCCTGGAGGGCTCCACCTCCAGTGCCGCCGCGCCCCCGGTCGTCGTTTCCCTGTCGGAGGTGGACCACGCCCGGCTGCGCGAGTTCAGCCTGGGCAAGACGCTGCTCCTGACGGGCACCATCGGCGTCGCGTTGATGGGGTCGCTGGTCATGGTGAGCAAGCTCTTCAAGCCCACCACCGGCTCGGACCCGGATGACCGCGGCGGCGTCATCGACCTGGGCCCGACGCCCCGGCTGACGTTCTGAGGTTCCGCTAGCGCGCGTCCGTGCGCTGGCGCAAGAGCCCCTCCTGGGCCACGGAGGCCACGAGCCGCCCGTCGCGGGTGAAGACGTGCCCGCGCGCCAGGCCGCGGGCGTTGCCGGCCCAGGGGCTTTCCATGGTGTAGAGCAGCCAGTCGTTGACCTTCAGGTCGCCGTGGAACCACAGCGCGTGGTCCAGGCTGGCCATCTGGAAGCCCGGCTGGAGGAACGTCTGCGCGTGCGGCTGGAGCGCGGTGCCCAGCAGGTTGAAGTCGCTGGCGTACGCGAGCACGTAGCGGTGCACCTGGGGCTCGTCGGGCATGGCGCCGTCGGCGCGGAACCAGACGTGCTTCACGGGCGGCTCGGCGGTGGGCTCGAAGGGGTCTACGTACGTCACCGGGCGCATCTCAATGGGCTTGGCGGAGAGGAACTTCTCCCGGTGCCGCTCCGACATCCGGCCCGCGTGGCGCCCCAACAGCTCCAGGTCCGTGGGCAGTGACTCCGGCGGCGGCACGTCCGGCATGGTGGCCTGGTGCGTGAAGCCCGGCTCTTCCCCCTGGAAGGACGCCATCAGCGTGAAGATGGGCTGCCCCTTCTGGATGGCCACCACGCGGCGGGTGGTGAAGCTGCCGCCGTCACGCACGCGGTCCACGGTGTAGACGACGGGCAGGCTCGCGTCCCCGGGGCGCAGGAAGTAGCCGTGCAGCGAGTGCACCGCGCGCTTCTCCTCCACCGTCTGGCTGGCGGCGGACACGGACTGCCCCAGCACCTGCCCTCCGAAGAGCTGCCGGAAGCCCAGGTCCTGGCTGGCGCCACGGAACAGGTTCTCCTCGATGGGCTCCAGCTTCAGGAGCCCCAACAGCTCGTCCAGCACCCGGCTCATGTACGTCCTCCCGTTTTGACGCACCCCGTCCATATCCCAGCCCCAGGCCCGTGCGCGCGGACCAATGTAGAGTGCGGCGCCTTTCTGCCCCGGAGGAGCCCGTGGCCTCGCTTTCCCTGCCAGACGCCGTCCGGCGGCACCCGGCGGCCTGGGGCATGGTGGCCACGTTCGCCGCCAGCCTCCTCCTGCGCGGACTGTACCTGGCGGGTTCGCCGGACCGGGACTGGCCCTTCTCCGTCTTCTTCGCGGGCGACGCGCGCTTCTTCCACACCGCCGCGGTGGACCTGGCGAGGGGCCGCGAAGGCCCGGTCGCCCTGCCCTACCACCCGCCCCTGTTCCCCGCGCTGTTGGGACTGCTGTACCGGGTGCTGGGCGAGCCCGCGGGCAGCGCGCTGCCCTACAAGCTGGCGCTCGCCTGTCTGGGCGCGGCCACGGTGGCCTTCTGCCAGGGCTTCTGGCGGCGCCTGCTGGGAACGCCGTGGAGTCTGGTGGCGGCGGGCCTGTACGCCACGAGCTTCGGGTGGCTGGTGCTGTCCACCACGTACAGCAATGAAACGCTGTCCGCGCTGTGGCTGTGTTTCACCTGTGCGCTGGCATTGCGCATGGGCGGCGCGGTGCCGTCCTGGCCCGCGGTGTTGGGATTGGGCGCGGTGATGGGCTGGGGCACCCTCACCCGCGCGGAGCACCTGGGGCTGTGGCCCTTCCTCCTGACGTATGCGTGGACCGCGCGCGAGCGGGGGCCCTGGAAGCCGTGGGCCCTGCGCTGGGGCGCGGCGATGGGCGTGTCCCTGCTCCTGCTCGTGCCCTCCGCCCTGCGCAACGTGGACACGATGCGCGAATTGAACGCGCGGGCGCCGCACCTGGAGCCGCTGCCGGAGTGGGTGCCCGTCACGGTGTATGGGCCGCTCAACTTCGCCATGGCCAACCACTCGGGCGCCACCGGGGGCTTCACGCCGGCCCTCATCAATCAAGGCGGCAACAACGGACAGTTGGACCCCTCCCGCCCGGAGCACCGGCGCCTGCTCTTGCACGGCTACGCGGAAGGGCTGCGCTGGATGGTGGCCTCGCCCGGCGACGCGGCCCGGCTGCTCTGGACGAAGCTGGACCTGTGGCTGGACGGCCTGCGCCTGGGCATCGGCGTGTCGGACGTGCCCGGAGGACTCACCGGCGAGCGCGCCCCGGTGGACGTGTTCGTCCCCGACTCCGCGTGGCTCAAGTGGCCGCTGGCGGCGCTGCTCCTCGCGGGGATGCTGCTGTCGCTCAAGCCCGCGCACGCGCCCTTCCGGCTGCTGTCGCTGGTGGTGCTGCACCGGGTGCTCATCACGCTCGCCTTCTTCGGCTATGCGCGCGGCCTGCTCGTCGTCTTCCCCGCGCTCCTGCCGCTCCTGGTGCTGCCATTGAAGGTCCTGGGCGAGCGCCACGCGGCCGTGGCCCGGAGGCTGCCCGCGCTCGCAGGGGCGCTGCTGTTGCTCCTGTGGGCGGAGGCCGCGCTCGTCGCCACGCGGGAGACGCCCCGCCGCTTCATGGCCAGCGGCACCACCGACGCGGTCAATGGCAAGCTCATCCAGGACGACCGCGTCCGGCTGTGGCCCCAACCTTGAGCGAGTGAACACTCCAAGCCGTTGATTCCCTTCCACTTTCTGAAATACTGCCCTAATCAGGAATAACCGCAATACCAACTTAAAAAGCACATGACCTAAGCAGGAGGCGCTCCGCCCCGGAGCTCGCCGGTCCCGTCCGGCGGCATCACCCGAGGAGACGTCATGCGCCCCCTGCGGTCAGCGTTGTGTTGTCTTGCCCTCCTGGTGTCATCCACGACGTACGCATTCCAACCCTCCCAGCCCGAGCAGCAGAGCGCGGCGGCGAAGAAGGCCTTCTTCAAGCCAGACCTCTACCTGCCCATCCAGAACGTGCCGCTGGAGAAGGCGCGGTCGCTGATGCCGCGCGCGGGCGCGGACAAATGGGCGGGGTTCGTCACCCGCTTTGGCGGCAACGTGCAGGTGTATCTGGATCCGCTGTCCGGCATGCCCACGGGCATCCAGGGCAGCTTCCCGCTCATCCCCGGTGACGGCTTCCGCAACAACGTCTCGCTCGAGTCCGTGCGCCAGGGTCTGGGCCGCTCGGTGGGCAGCGTGGACGAGTCCGTGGTGGGAGAGCTCGTCTTCAAGTTCGTCGCGGACCATCAGGACGCGATTGGCGTGGACCTCTTGCAGCTGGGTTCGCCGCGCGTGACGCAGGTGACGGAAACGCTGTGGCAGGTGCACATCCCGCAGGTGGTGAACGGCATCACGGTGCGGCACGGCCGGCTGGCGGCCACCATCAGCCACGGCAACCTCATCCTCCTGGGCACGGAGGCGTGGGCCAACGTGGGCATCGACACGAAGCCCCGCTTCACCGCGAACCAGGCCATTGCCGCGGGCAGCACGTTCCTGGGCCAGACGCTGTCGCCCACCAGCCTGTGGCAGCAGCCCACGCTGGAGGTGACTCCGTTCGCGCGCACGGGCGCGGCCTTTGGCCAGGGCTACGGCCACGCGCTGGTGTGGAGCTACGGCTTCTCCAACCCCGGTGAGCACGAGCGCTGGAAGGTGACGGTGGACGCCAACTCCGGCGAGGTGCTCGCCGTGGAGGATGACAACCACTACTTCGACGCGCAGGTGAAGGGCGGCGTGTACCCGTCCACCAACATCGGCACCTGCACGTCGAAGGAGACGTGCGGCACCATGCAGCCCAACACGCCCATGCCCTGGGCGAACACGGGCTTCGCGTCGCCCAACAACTTCACGGACGGCGCGGGCATCTACAACTACAGCGCCGGCACCCTCAACACGACGCTCGCCGGCAAGTACGTGAGGATCGCCGACAGCTGCGGCTCCATCAACGTGAGCTCCGCCACGGGCAGCCTGGACCTGGGCGGCGTGAACAACGACCACGACTGCACGGTGCCCGCGGGCACGTCCCCGGGCAACACCCCGGCGGCGCGCTCCAGCTTCTACGAGCTGAACAAGATCAAGGAGGTGGCCCGCGGCTGGCTGCCCAGCAACACCTGGCTGCAGGGCCAGCTGACGTCCAACGTGAACCTGTCCAGCACGTGCAACGCGTTCTGGAACGGCAGCACCGTGAACTTCTACAAGTCCGGTGGCGGCTGCCGGAACACCGGTGAGATTGGCGCGGTGTTCGACCACGAGTGGGGCCACGGCATGGACAACTTCGATGCCAACGGCTCGCTGTCCAACTCCAGCGAGGGCTACGCGGACATCGCGGGCATCCTGCGCCTGCAGACGTCCTGCGTGGGCTACGGCTTCTTCCAGACGACGAACACGGGCTGCGGCCTCACGCCGGACGGCACGGGCTACAACCAGCAGGAGTCGCAGGTGACGGGCCAGTCCTGGTGCAACCTGCGCTGCTCGGGCGTGCGTGACGCGGACTGGGCGGCGAGCGCGCCGAACATCCCGGCCACCCCGCAGAACTTCACCTGCAAGATGTGCTCGTCCGGCTCCGGCCCGTGCAGCAAGCAGGTGCACTGCGCCGCGTCCCCCGTGCGCCAGGCGGCGTGGGACCTGGTGACGCGCGACCTCACGGCGGCGCCCTTCAACTACAACTCCAACGACGCGTTCCTCCTGGGCAACAAGCTCTTCTACCAGGGCTCCGGCAACATCGGCACGTGGCACGCCTGTAACTGCACCGCGGGCACGTCCGACGGCTGCGGCGCGACGAACGGCTACATGCAGTGGCTGGCCGCGGACGACGACAACGGCAACCTGGCGGACGGCACGCCGCACATGACGGCCATCTACGCCGCGTACAACCGCCACAACATCGCCTGCTCCACGCCCGCGCCCACCAACGGCGGCTGCGCGGCGGGCCCCACGGCGGCTCCCACCACCACGGCCACCCCGGGCGACAGCCAGGTGAGCCTGTCGTGGACCGCTTCCGCGGGCGCCAGCCAGTACTGGGTGATGAAGACGGAGGGCTTCGCGGGCTGTGACTTCGGCAAGGCGCGCGTGGCCACCGTCACCGGCACCAGCTACACGGACCCGGAGGTCGCCAACGGCCGCCAGTACTGCTACTCGGTCGTGCCCGCGAGCAGCAACGCGTGCTTCGGTCAGGCGTCCGCCTGCACCTGCACCACGCCCACCTGCGCGGCGCCCGGCGCTCCCACGCTGTCCACCCCCTCCTCCGGCGCCACCGGTGTCGAGCTGCTCGCGGTGCTGGACTGGGCGGACGTGACGGGCGTGTCCGGCTACGAGGTCCAGGTGGCCACCGACAGCGCGTTCACCAACGTGGTGCGCAGCGCCAACTCACTGGTGGCCAGCACCTGGACGGTGTCCCCGGGCCTGTCGGCGACCACCGCCTACTACTGGCGCGTGCGGGCGCTCAACTCGTGCGGTGGCACCAGCTCCTGGAGCGCGGCGCAAAGCTTCACCACGCGCGGCTGCGTCACCCTGGCGGCCCCCACCCTGACAGCCCCCGCCAACGCGGCCACGGGCGTCGCGCTGGCGCCGGCGCTGGACTGGTCCGACGTGACGAATGCGTCCGCGTATGACGTGCAGGTGGCCACCGACAGCGCGTTCACCAACGTGGTGCGCAGCGCCACCGGCCTGTCCACCAGCGCGTGGAACGTGACGCCGGGCCTGTCCAACCTCACGGCGTACTACTGGCGCGCGCGGGCCACCGACAGCTGCGGCGCGAGCCCGTACAGCGCCGCCTTCAGCTTCACCACCACCAACGTGTGCACGCCCACCGTGGCCACGTACAACTCCACCCTGCGCACCCCGGCTTGCGGATCCGTGTGCGGTTGCGACACCGGCCCCACGCTCGTCAACGGGCGCGGAACGATGTCCGGCGGCATCGAGCCCAACCAGCCCAACACCCTGGGCGCCACCTGCACGGACGGAGCCTCCGGCGTCTACCACTCGGATGAGAGCATCGACCGCATCGTGCTCAAGACGGTGGACCAGGGCACCATCACCCCGGGCAAGCAGCTCACCGTGGACGTGACGGTGTGGTGCTACGGCACCACGGACCAGCTGGACCTGTACTACACGACGAACACCACCACGCCCGCGTGGACGGCCGTCACCACCGCCCAGGCCTGCACCGCGGTGGGGCTGAAGACGTTCTCCATCCCCGTCACCGTGGGCAGCACCACCGGCAACCACGCCGTGCGCGCGCAGTTCCGCTTCGGCGGCACCGCCTCCAGTTCGTGCGTCACGGGCAGCTACAACGACCACGACGACCTGGTGTTCAACGTCGCGTCCGCGGTGGCCGCCAACCCCACCGCCCCGTCCGCGAAGCAGGTGCGCGGCCGGGCCGTGACGGCGCGCTAGTCAAGACGCGCGAAGCCGTCCTTCAGTGACATGGGGGCTCCCGGTTCACTCCGGGGGCCCCCGTGCCTTTTCACGGCTCACCAGGTGTAGACGACGGACGGCGCCGAGCGCTTCGCGGGCCCGTGGTGGACCATCTCGATGTTGTTGCCGTCCGGATCCAACACGAAGGCCGCGTAGTACCCCGGATGGTAGGAGCGCTCCCCGGGAGCCCCGTTGTCACGGCCCCCCGCGGCCACCGCAGCCTGGTGGAAGCGGTGCACCATCTCCCGGTCGTTCGCCTGGAAGGCCAGGTGCACGCGCGCGGTGGGCTCGCGGTCGTTGCTGAGGAACAGCTCGTCCGCTGCCAGGTGCCGCTCGCTCTCGTTGAAGACCGGGATGCCCATGACTTCCAGCACCGCGCGGTAGAAGCGCTTGCTCGCCTCCAGGTCCCGGACCTGGAGGTGGACGTGGTCGAACATGCGGCCGTGGTGCAGTTCCATGGTCTGCCTCCCGTGATTTGCGTGCCGGGTGTCGTTCAACACCGCGCGCGCCCGCCACCATCAGAGCCGCAATTCACGCATGTCAAGGCGCCTCCGCCCGGGAAGTCGTGAAAGCGGCAGCGACTTCCACAAAAGCGCGGGCGCGCGGCGGCGGGACGACGCAGCTTCGTGCGATAGTCCGCGCCACTTCGCAGTTCTTGCCTTCAGGAGGGTGCCGCGATGTTCATCGAAATCATCGTCCTGCCCCGTGAAGAGCAGTCCCCGAACCGGCGCGCGGCAAAGGCCTCCAAGGCTCCCCAGCCGCTGGAGAAGCGTGGCCGCGCGGAGCTGGCCCAGGTGTGGCGTGAAGAGGGCAAGGCCTTCCACGGCGCCGTCCTGGAGTTCATCAAGGCCCAGCACCTCCTGGGCGCGGTGAAGTGGATGAGCGAGCCGGGGCTGCTGCCCCAGGTGACGCTCGTCGCCTCGGACCGCGTCCTGGAGAAGCTCCAGGCAGAGCCCCGCTTCGCGGCCGGCCGCTCGCTGAGCATGAACCTGCAGACCTGAGAGCCGCCCGTCCTCCGCGGCTCCCCCCTCGCGTTTCCCATTTTCCAATCATTTTTCCGTGACGCCCGCGTGAGCCCTTCCGCGGCGCGTCCGCGGCGTGGCCGGGGTGCGTCACCGTTGGCGGCAAAAGCTGTCTCATCGTGTTTCACGATGCTGTCAGCCTTGACGGCGGTGTCTTGAATTCCACAGGATGCGCCCCCAACCCCCGAGGTCTGGCCAGACGGCCCGGACTTGAACGTGGGCGGTCCTTGTCGTGCCTCCCGTCAGTGCGCCCCTCGCCTGGAATCGGAGCGGAACATGCGTTTGAAGAGAGTGGTCCCCGTGGTCGTGTCGCTGTGTTGCGCCACCGCTTCCGCCGAAGAGCCGCGTGACAAGGAGGTCTACATCAGCATCGGTTCGGAGACGGTGGGCACGGTGCGCTCGTCGTTCCGCGGCGGGAACGCGCCCACCCTGGTGCGCGAGGCGAACGGGGTGAGCGTGCTCAAGCTCACCGAGTCGCAGCTGGGCGACGTGTCCGCCATCATGCATGACCAGTATCACCGCTGCGCGGGCTTCATGGCGCACGACACGCAGGAGGCGGCGCTCGCGGCGCTCGGCCCCGCGCAGCCCGTGCAGTCGCTGGTGAGCTACACGCTGGACAACGCGCCGGTGGTCAACTCGCTGTTCTCCGGCCTGCAGGAGGCCAGCCTGCGCAGCACCATCATCCAGCTGGCCAGCTACACGAACCGCTACTACAACAACTCCACCGGCGGCACGCAGTCGGCCAGCTGGCTGCGCGACACCTGGACGTCCTACGCCACCGGACGCGACGACGTGAGCGTGCAGCTGTACACGCACTCCGGCTGGACGCAGCCGTCCGTCATCGCCACCGTCACCGGCACCGTCTACCCGGATGAGGTGGTGGTGATTGGCGGCCACCTGGACTCCATCAACATCAACGTGAGCTCCTCCAGCCGCCCCACGGCGACGGCGCCGGGCGCGGATGACGACGCCTCCGGTGTCGCCACGCTGTCGGAGGTCTTCCGCGTGGCGATGGCCAAGGGCTACAAGCCGGCGCGCACGGTGAAGTTCATGGCGTACGCAGCGGAGGAGGTGGGCCTGTACGGCTCGCAGGCCATCGCGCAGGCGCACAAGTCCGCGGGCGCCAACGTGGTGGGCGTGCTCCAGCTGGACATGACCAACTACCGCGGCTCCACGTGGGACCTGACGCTCGTCACGGACAACACCAACGCGGCGCAGAACGCGTTCCTGGGCAACCTCATCGACACGTACACGGGCTACACGCGCACCAACATCACGTGCGGCTACGGGTGCTCGGACCACGCGTCGTGGACCGCGCAGGGCTACCCGGCGTCCCTCCCGTTCGAAGCGCAGATGAACAACGACAACCCCAACATCCACACGGCCAACGACACCCTGGCCAACAGCACGGACGGCAACGCCAACAACGCGCTGAAGTTCGCGCGCATTGGCGCCGCGTACCTGGCGGAGCTGGGCAAGGGCACCATCCCGGGCCTGCCCACGGACACCACGCCCCCCACCGTGTCGCTCACCGCGCCGGCCAGCGGCGCGACGGTGAACGGCACCACCAGCATCACCGCGACGGCCAGCGACAACGTGGGCGTCAGCAAGGTGGAGTTCCTGGTGGACGGCGTGGTGAAGGGCACCATCGTCTCTTCTCCGTACAGCTACGCGTGGGACAGCCGCACGGTGGCCAACGGCAGCCACACGGTGGCGGCGAAGGCGCATGACGGTTCGGGCAACACCACCACCACGACGGCGCGCACGGTGACCGTGGCCAACGTGTCCACGACCGGCACCTTCGACAGCACCTACAAGACGCTGCGTTGCAGCGAGGCGGCGGCCACCTGCGACAGCGGCACGCTCTTCAACGGCCGCGGCACCCGTGGGCCTGAGGTGAACACGCCCAACACGCTGCGCGGCACGTGCAAGGACGCCAGCAGCGGCACCTACAAGAGCGACGAGTCCATGGAGGCCCTCAAGGTCTCCACCGTGGACGGCTCCAACTTCGCCGCGGGCAAGCAGGTGAAGGTGGAGGCCACCGTCTGGGCCTACGCCACCCCCACGTCGGATCGGCTGGACCTGTACTACACGGCCAACGCCACCGCGACGACGCCCGTCTGGACGTTGATCACCTCCGTCACGCCGTCGGGCGCGAACCTGCAGACGATCTCCGCCACGTACACGCTGCCCGCCGGCGCCAACCAGGCCGTGCGCGCGCAGATGCGCTACGGCACCGGCGCCCCGACCAGCGCGTGCATCTCCGGCGAGTACAACGACCGCGACGACCTGATGTTCACCGTCCAGTAGGCCGCAGCTGACTTGAGCTGACGTGGAGGGGATCCGGGACGCGTGCCCGGGTCCCCTTCGTGTTTCAGGCCGCCTTGAGCCCTTCGAGCGGCAGCTCCACCACGAAGGTGGAGCCCAGGCCCGGCGCGCTGTCCACGGTGATGCGGCCGCCGTGCGCCTCCACCACCTGCCGGGCAATCCAGAGCCCCAGGCCCAGGCCCCCGTAGTTGCGCCCGGGCACCGCTCGCTCGAAGCGCTCAAAGATGCGCGCGCGGTCCGCCTCGCTGATGCCAATGCCCTCGTCGCGCACGGTGAGGCGCGCGGTGCCATCCTCGGCGGCCACGCGCACCGCGATGGGGCGGCCCTGGCCGTACTTCGCCGCGTTCGTCAGCAGGTGGTTCACCACCTGGTCGATTCGCAGCCGGTCATACCGGCCCACCAGCGGCATGTCCGCGTCCAGCGTCACCGTCACGCCCATCCGCGCCACCTCCTCGCGCAGCCGGGCCACCGCGTTGCCCACCACGGAGGTGAGGTCCACGTCGTTCAGGTCCAACGCGAGCCGGCCGGTGGTGAGCTGCGACACGTCCAGCAGCGTCTCCATCAGCGCGTGCAGCCGCTGCACCTGCCGGCCGGCGGACTCCAGCGGGCTCCTCGCGCGGCCCAGCGCGTCGTCTCCCAGGCTGCGCTCCAACCGCTCCAGGTGCAGGCGGAAGGCGGCCAGCGGCGTCTTCAGCTCGTGGCTCGCCACCGCGAGGAAGTCGTCCCGGGCCTGCACGCTTTCGCGCAGCGACTGGGCGAGCATCTCCTGGCGCAGGGCCTCTCGGCGACTGCGCGACAGCTCCAGCATGGAGCGTACGCGCGCCACCAGCTCCCGGGCGCTGAAGGGTTTCACCAGGTAGTCGTCCGCGCCCGCCTCCAGCCCCTCCACCGCGGCCTCCTCCCCCGCGCGGGCGGAGAGCATCACCACGGGGACGGCGCGCGTGGACGGCCGCTCGCGCAGGCCGCGCAACAGCCCGAAGCCACCCAGCCGGGGCATCATCACGTCCGTCAGCACCAGGTCCGGTGGACTCGCGCGCGCGGCGGCCAGCGCTGCGTGTCCGTCCGTCGCCAGCGTCACGTCGAACGACGGCGACAGCACGCGCTCCACGTACTCGCGCATGTCCGCGTTGTCGTCCACCACCAGCACCTTCGCCCGGGGAGCCTCCTCTCCCGGGGACTCCTCGTCCGTCAGCGCCCGCACCGGCTTCAGCGCCCGGAGCACGGGCTCCGCGTCCGACCAGCGCTCGGCCTCCTGGAGGTAGGGGCGCGCGTCCAGGGCGGTGGACTCCTGCTGACGCGCGGCCTGGATGCGGTCCGCGGGCAGGTGCGCGTGGCCCCGGGGGATGCGCACGGTGAAGGTGGTGCCCCTCCCCTCCTCGCTCTCCACGGTCACGTCTCCGCCGTGCAGCTCCACCAGTTCGTGCACGAGCGCCAGCCCGATGCCGGTGCCTTCGTGCGTGCGGCTTCGCGCGTTGCGCACGCGGTGGAAGCGCTCGAAGAGGTGGGGCAGCTCCTCCGCGGGGATGCCCGTGCCCGTGTCGGTGACGCACAGGAGGATGGAGGCGCCCCGGGCCTCCTGCCGCACGATGATGCCGCCCTCGAAGGTGAACTTGAGGGCGTTGGAGAGCAGGTTGAAGACAACCTTCTCCCACATCTGCCGGTCCACCCAGACGGGCTCCGGAAGCGCGGCGCAAGCCACGCTGAAGGACAGGCCGGTGCGCTCGATGGCGGAGCGGAAGTGGCCCGTGAGGTCCCTGGTGAAGGAGGCCAGGTCGGTGGGCTCGAAGCTGGAGTCGATGCGGCCCGCCTCCAGCCGGCTGAAGTCCAGCAGCGTGTTCACCAGCCGCAGCAGGCGGCCCGCGTTGCGGTGGACGAGCTCCAGGTCCTTGCGCGCGGCTTCCGTCACCGGCACCTGCGCGAGCACGTCCTCCAGCGGCCCCAGCATCAGCGTGAGCGGCGTGCGGAACTCGTGGGAGATGTTGTGGAAGAAGGCCGTCTTCGCCCGATCCAACTCCGCCAGCGCCTCCGCCCGCTGGCGCTCCTCCTCGTGGGCTCGCGCGTTGCGCAGCGACGATGCCACCTGCGCGCTCAACAGCTCGCTGAAGGATGCGTGGCCTTCATCGAAGGCGCGGTTGGGGGACAGCGCCGTGACGAGCACTCCCAGCGGCGCGGCCGTGCCGGAGCCCGCGAGCGGCTGGAAGAGGAACGTGCCCACCGCGTCACCAAACGGTCCGCCCTTCATGGACAGGAGCGCCTCCAGTCCGTCGCGCCGCACCCGCTCCCCTCCGAGCGCTCGCAGGAACGGCGCCGCCCTCCGGGAGCCGGCATCCAACTGCACGGTCTCCGGGCTCAGGGGGCCGCCGCGTTCGATGCCCACGGTCCCGCACAGCGTCAGCGACCTGCCGTCCCCCTCGCGCAGATAGAGGAGCGCGCACGGCACATCCAGGGGGTGGTCCGCCAGGGCGGTCAGCAGGTCGCCGCACGTCTTCACCACGCTGCGCGTGTCCGCTGCCTGGGCGGACAGGTCGCGCAACAGCCGCGTGCGCCGCTCGCTCAGCACCCGGGGCGTCACCTCCGCGCACACCGCGAGCATGCCGCCAATGGCACCCGTGTCGTCGTAGGCGGGCGCGTGGCTCACGTCGAAGTAGGACTCCTCGCGGTAGCCGCTGCGGTTGAGGAGCAGTTGGAGCGCGGGCACCCAGCTGGCGACGCCCGTCGTCATCGCCTCGCGCACCAGTGGCTCCAGCGAGTCCCACGCCTCCGCGAGCGTGCCCCGGATGTCCGTGCCCAGCGCGGCCGGGTGCTTGTCGCCAATCACCAGCGAATAGGCGTCGTTGTAGAACTGGGTGAGGTGCGGACCCCAGGTGAGGATCATGGGGTAGCGCGACCCGAGCAGCGTCTTCACGAGCATCTTGAGGCTCGTGGGCCAGGAGGCCACGGGCCCCACCGGTGACGCGGCCCAGTCGTGCGTGCGCACCAGCGCGTGCATCTGACTGCCGCCGGTGAAGAGGGTCTCCGGCGTCTGCTGCGGAACATCCTGACTCATCGCGGGCGCTGCTCCTCACATCAGCGAGCCATGTCCCTAAGTCGGCTCCTGGGGGCTTCCCACTGGAAATGTGCCCATCCGTTCGGAGTGGAGCACCTCCCGGGCGCCCGGCTGGCCGCCTGCCGCGGAACAGCGGGCGGGCTGTCCTCCGCCAGGCACCGGTCCCACCTTGGAAAGGCCCTGTCCCTGCGGCTGGGAGGCACGCCGCTGGAGCGCTACATCGCGCAGCTCCATGCCGAGGAAATGGTCCCCGCCCCGCACCGAGCCTCATCCAGCGTCCGGCGCGCGAGTGACGCCCCCCGGCATCGGGCCCGGATTCCGGTGGCCCGGCCGGAGGCGTTGCTCTATGGGGGACGGGTGCTCCACCGTCAGTTCCTGGACCATGCGAAGGCCGTGGCCCGCTTCGCGCCCGTGCGGCCCGCGGTGAAGGCGGGCCTCCGGGCCGCGCTCGCGTTCTTCGTCCCCACCGTCGTGGGCACCGCGCTGCATCTGCCCGCCACCCTGTGGCTGGCGATCGGCGGCTTCAACACGTCCTTCGTGGACAAGGGCGGCTCCTACCACGCCCGCTTCCGCGCCATGGGCGGCACGGCGCTGGCGGCGGCGGTGTCCGCGGTGCTGGGCGGCCTCGCGGGGATGCACCCCGCCCTGGCCATTCCCGCGACCTTGCTGTGGGTGACGGCGTGCAGCTTCGCGGGCGTGTACGGCGCGGCGTCGAACATCACCGGCAACATCGCCGCCACCACCTTCGTCATCGCGCTGGGGCTGCCTGCTGACAGCGTCGTGCACGCACTGGAGTCCGGCCTGGCGGTGCTGGGCGGCTCCGCGTGGGCCATGGTGCTGTCGCTGGTGCTCTGGCCCATCCGCCCCTACCGGCCCGCGCGCAAGGCGGTGGCGGCGTGCTTCGACGCGGTGGCGGACTACGCGGAGGGGCTGTCGCGCACGGTGCAGGGCGCGCGCGAGGACGCCTGGCAGGCGCTCATCCAGGAGCAGCACGGGCGCATCCGCGAGCTGCTGGAACTGGCGCGCACCACGCTCGCGGCCACGCGTCAGGGCCGGGTGGAGCGCGGCCGGGGTGAGCGGCTGCTGGTGCTGCTGGAGTCCGTGGACGCGATGTTCATGGGGCTCATCGCCCTGGGCGAGCAGTTGGAGAGCCTGGGCCCGCCGGTGAGTGGCCCCGTGGGAGACCCGCGCGCGGCGGTGGCCGTGGCGCTGCTGGACTGCGCGAACACGGCCAGGGACCTGGTGCGGCTGGTGGAGCAGGAGGGCCGCAACCGCAGGCCCCAGCCGGAGTGGGACGGGCGTGCGCTGCGCGACGCGCTCGGAGACCTGGACGCGCGCGGACTCGTCACGCGACTGGAGCGGGCGCGGCTGTCGGACATCGCGCGGTTGCTCACGGAGCTGCGCGAGCGCGCGGACGTGGCGCTGGACACCGCGTGCCGGCTGGCCGGCCCCCTCACTGAAGCCCCGCCTCCCGCTCGCGCGCTGGCCGAGGAGTCGCACGCGTCCCTGCTGGATCCGGTGCGTGCGCACCTCACGCTGGATTCAGAGGTGCTGCGGCACGCGCTGCGCGCGGGGCTGACCACCACGGCGGCGGTGTACGTGGCCAGCGTGTTCCGGCCGAACCACGGCTACTGGGTGACCATCACCGTCCTCACCATCATGCAGCCGTACACCGGCCCCACCTACCTCAAGGCGCTCCAGCGTGTGCTGGGGACGGTGGTGGGCGGCCTGCTGGCCATCGCCGTGTCGTCCTGGCTGCAGAATCCGCACGCGATGATGGGCCTGTTGTTCTGCACCGCGGCCCTGTGCGTGAGCCTCATCCCGCTCAACTACGGGCTGTACACCATCTTCGCCACGCTCACCTTCGTGCTGCTGGCGGAGCTGGGCAGCGGGGACTGGACGCTGGCGCCGGTGCGCATCGTCAACACGCTCATCGGCGGCGCGCTGGCGCTCGCGGGCACCTTCTTCCTGTGGCAGCGCTCGGAGAACCAGCGCTTCCCGGCGCAGATGGCGGACGCGCTGCGCGCGGACCGTGAGTTCTTCAACGTGCTGGCTCGCGCGTGGCAGCGGAACGGGCCACCGGAAGCAGCGGCGCTGGCGGAGGCGCGGCGCAAGCTGGGGCTGGCCACCATCAACGCGGAGACGTCCTTCCAGCGACTGCTCACCGAACCGCGCTGGCGCACGGAGGCGGTGGAGCCGCTGATGACGCTGCTCGCCTTCACCCGCCGGTTCGCAGCTGTCTGCACCCTGCTCGCGTCGCGGCGCTCCGTGCCCTCCACCCCGGCGGTGCAGGAGGCCCTGTCGCGCTTCGCGCGCGCCATCGACGCGAGCATGGAGGACCTGGCGGACTCGGTGCACCACGGCCGCCGCCCCAAGCCCCTGCCCGCCCTCGACACGCTCATCGGCTGGAACGTCCCCACCCCGGACGCCCCCGGCGCCGCGATGAGCGCCGAGGCTCCCCTGCTCCAGTCCCAATTGGAGCGACTGGCGCGCCAGCTCACGGTGCTCCACACCGCCGCCGTCCGCCGCCTGGAGGCGCTCCCTCAGCCATCCAAGATTAACGAGCCTTAGCAGAACAGTCTGAATAGACTGCGGGACTCCCTCTTGGTGTCTGGAGTCCCCATGTCCCCCTGGTTGTCCCGCGTCCCCCTTCAGGGCCTGCTGCTGGCCGCCTCCACCCTCCTGCCGCTCGCGGCGAGCGCGGCGAACGAGACCGTGCGGGTGTGGCTGACGACGACGTCCGGCAGCACGCTGGCGAAGAAGCTCAACGCCGAGGCGAACAAGGCGTTCGGTCCGGAGACGGGCAGCGCGACGGCCATCGACGTGAACGAAGGCGTGACGTACCAGACGCTCGATGGGTTCGGCGGCGCGCTGACGGATTCGTCCGCGTGGCTCATCTTCAACTCGCCGCAGCGCACGGCCATCATGAACGACCTGTTCAGCGTGACCGCGGGCGCGGGCCAGAGCGCCATCCGTCTGCCCATGGGCGCGTCCGACTTCGCGCGCAGCAACTACACCTACGACGACACCTGCTGCGACCTGAACGACTTCTCCGTGGGCCACGACACGGCGTACATCCTGCCGCTCTTGAAGCAGGCGCGCGCCATCAACCCGGAGGTGAAGATCTTCGCGCTGCCGTGGAGCGCGCCCGCGTGGATGAAGTTCAACAACTCGCTCACCGGCGGCGGCTACCTGCGCAACGACTTGTACGGCACCTACGCCAACTACTTCGTGCGCTTCGTGCAGGCCTACCAGACGAACGGCGTGCCCATCCACGCGCTGAGCCTCCAGAACGAGCCGCACAACGCCAACGGCGGCTACGCGACCATGCAGATGGAGTCCAACGACCAGTCCATCTTCGCCGCGCAGCACCTGCGCCCCGCGCTCAACGCCGCGGGCTTCAACGGCGTGAAGGTGCTGGCGTGGGACCACAACTGGCACGACGGCACGGGCCCCGCGGGCTACCCGCATGAGGTGATGGCCTACAACGGCGGTCAGGCGCAGAACGCCGTCGCGGGCGTGGCGTACCACTGCTACGAGAGCCCGGAGGGCAGCTACAGCGTCCAGTCCGCCTTCCACGACGCGTACCCCGCCAAGGAGGTGCACTTCACCGAGTGCACCGGCGGCTTCTGGGCCACCAACGCCGCGGCGAACCTGGAGTGGGCGCTGCAGAACAACCTCTTCGGGCCGCTGCGCCACTGGTCGCGCACGTCCTTCTACTGGAACCTGGCGTTGGATCCGAACCACGGGCCGCGCGTGGGCGGCTGCGCGGACTGCCGGGGCATGTTCACCGTGGACAACGCCGCGGGCACTTACACGCGCAACGAGGAGTACTACGCGTGGGCGCACCTGGCGAAGGTGGTGCGGCCGGGCGCGGTGCGCGTGGGCGCCACGTCGCTGGGAAACAACAACATCGAGACGCTCGCCTTCCGCAACCCGGACGGCTCGCGCGCGCTCATCGCGCTGAACTCGAATGACGGCGCCACGCTGTCCTTCAAGGTCCGCTGGAACGGGCAGTCCTTCGAGTACACGCTGCCGCCGCGCTCGGTGGCGTCCTTCCAGTGGGGCGGGACGTCCGGTCCGCAGGGGCCGTGGTACCGGCTGATCAACAAGGCCACGGGCAAGTGCGTGGACATCGTGGGCCCGTCCGCGGCGGACGGCACCGGGCTGCACCAGTGGGCGTGCCACACGGGCGCAAGCCAGCAGTGGTCCCTGGTGGCGACGGACAGCGGCTACTCGCGGCTGGTGTCGCGCTACAGCGGCAAGGCGGTGGACGTGGCGGACGTGAGCGTGGCGGACGGCGCGCGCGTGCAGCAGTGGTCCTGGGCGGGCGGCGCCAACCAGCAGTTCAAGCCGGTGGCCACCACCGGCGGCTACTCCCGCTTCGAGGCCCGCCACAGCGGCAAGGTGCTGGACGTGAGCAACTGCTGGAGCAGCGGCGACGGGGCCACCGTCCAGCAATGGGTCTGGTCCAACAACGACTGCCAGCAGTTCCGCCTGGAAGCCATGCCCTGATCAGGGCACCGTCGCCAGGAAGCCGTCGAGCAGGGTGTTCACCTGCTCGGGGGCGTCCAGCTGCACCCAGTGCCCCGTGCCCGTCACGAGTTTCGAGGGAAGACTCGGGACGAGCACGTGGTACGCGCCGGGAGTCTGGTTGAGCGGCGTGATGACGGACAGGGCCGGTCCCCGGTAGCGCTTCAGCGCGGTGACGGGATCGAACTTCAGCAGCGCGCCCATGGCCGCCTTCACCGCCGCGCGCTGCGTGCGCCGCAACTGCCCCAGCACCTGCTCACGCACCTGGGGCGTGGACGGCGCCAGCAGCGTGCCCCAGTACTGCTCGATGACCTGCGTCCAGCCGTCGGTGTCGAGCGCGGCCATCATCCCCTCGGCCGCCTCCTTCGGAACCTCGCGGCCGTCGGACGCCGGGTCCAACAGGAAGAGCCCCGCGACGCGCTCCGGGTGCGCCGCCGCGTACGCCACGCACACCGCGCCGCCCAGGCTGTGCCCCACCAGCACCACGCGAGGCAGCCCCAGCCCGTCCACCACGGTGGCCACGTCCTGCGAGAAGTCCTCCACCGTGAAGTCCGCGTCCGACGTGAGCGTGGACCGGCCGTGCCCCCTGAGGTCCAGCGCGACCGCGCGGCGCTGCTTGCGCACGAGCTGGAGCTGCGCGGCCCACTGCCGCGTGTCTCCACAGGCCGAGTGCACGAACACCACCGGTGTGCCCTGCCCCGTCCCGCCATCGTCCACGAACACCTCACCCGCCGTACCCTTCATGTCTTCGTGCCTTTCCGGGCCGGAAATCCGGCCCCGCGTCGCGTCCGGCATCCTGCGCCCGGCGGCCCGCCTGGGAAGAGGCTGACGTCTCCAGCGCCGGATCCGTCTGGGGGATAACACCCGGCGAAACGCCCGCGCGCTCCCCCCAATCTTTTTCGCTGCCGGTGGTTCCATTCGCCGCTCGCGCCCCCACTGTTCCCGCGGCACCGCCCGTGAATTCCTCCGACGCCAAGAACGCCCAGGCTGGCCGCACCGCCGTCACGGTCCTCAATGTCAATGACGACCCGGCGACGCTGTACCTGCTGAGCCTCACGCTGAAGCAGGGCGGCTACCAGGTGCTCGAGGCCACGGGAGGGCGCGAGGCGCTCCGGCTCGCCCAGGGGCAGCCCGACCTGGTGCTGCTGGACGTGCACATGCCGGACATCGACGGCTACGAGGTGTGCCGCCGCCTGCGCGCGGACGAGGCCACGCACGACCTGCTCATCGCCCACCTGTCGTCCGTATCCGTCAAGCGCGAGGACCGCGTGCGGGGCCTGGCCCAGGGCGCGGACGCGTACTGGACGCGACCCCTGGCGGAGGACGAGCTGCTCGCGAACATCGAGGCGATGCTGCGCCTGCAGACCCGCGCCCGGGACGCCGTGCGCGCGCGCGACCGATTCCTCAGCATCGCCGCGCATGAGCTGAAGACGCCCCTCACCGTGCTGCGCCTCAACCTGGAGCGCGCGGTGGAGATGGTGGTCAACGACGCGGACGCGGGCGGCGCCATGGGCAAACGCCTGACGCCCGCGGTGCGTCACCTCACGCGGCTGCAGACCCTGGTGGACAACCTGCTGGACGTGTCCCGCCTGTCCACGCAGGGCATGGCGCTGCAGGTGGACACGGTGGACTTCTCCCAGCTGGTGCGCGAGCAGGTGGAGCGCTTCCAGGCTCCGGCCCGCAGCGCGAACGTGGCCCTGACCGCGGAGCTGCCGGACGCTCCCGTCCTCCTCTTCGGAGACGCGCGCATGCTGGAGCAGGCCGTGGGCCACCTCCTGTCCAACGCCGTCAAGTACGGCGAGGACCGGCCCGCGAAGGCGCGCCTGTCCATGCACGAAGGCCACGCGGTGCTCGCCGTGGAGGACCAGGGCGTGGGCATCGCGCCGGAGGACCAGGCGCGCATCTTCCGCCGCTTCGAGCGCGTGCCGGCCCCGGGCCGCTTCGAGGGCCTGGGCCTGGGGCTCTACCTGGCCCAGGAGATCGCCGCCGCGCACGACGGCACGCTGAGCGTGAAGAGCGCCCCGGGCCAGGGCGCGTGTTTCGAGTTGAGGCTGCCCCTGCATCGCACCCAGCGGTACTGACGCATCCACAGGGAGAACGATTCGTGTCGAACACCGAAGACGCTGACGGCAGCACCCCGTCCAGCGAAGGCAAGAGTCCGACGAAGCGCCTCGTCACCAATGTGCCCCGGCTGGACTTCATCACCAAGGGCGGCCTCATCCAGGGCTCGTCCTACGCCATCATTGGCCCACCGGGCTCCGGCAAGACGGTGCTGGCCAACCAGATCGCGTTCCAGCACGTGAAGAACGGCGGCAAGGCGCTCTACGTGACGCTGCTGTCGGAGTCGCATGGGCGCTTGCTGGAGAACCTGTCGCAGATGACGTTCTTCGACCCCGACGTCATCCCGGACCGGCTCCAGTACCTCAGCGGATACCGCGACCTGGAGCGCGACGGGCTCAAGGGCCTGCTGGAGCTCTTGCGCAAGAACGCCCAGGCGCACGGCACCACGCTGCTCATCATCGACGGCATGGACGCGGCGAAGGAGTTCGCCACCTCGGACCAGAGCTTCAAGCGCTTCCTCCAGGACCTGCAGACCTTCTGCAGCATCCTGGGCTGCACCACGCTGATGCTCGCCCCGCACCACGAAGGGGAGATCCACCCGGAGAACACCGCGGTGGACGGCATCTTCGAACTGTCGCTGTGGCTGCACGGGCCGCGCGCGGTGCGTGAGCTCATCGCCATCAAGTTCCGCGGCGGGCCATCCCTGCTGGGCCGCCACGAGGTGGAGATCAGCAACCAGGGCATCCTCATCCACCCGCGCACGGAGGTGCAGTTCGCGCACCCCGCCGCGGAGGGGCGCGAGGACCGCATCCGAATGCCCTTCGGCATCCCCCGCCTGGACGAAGCGCTCCGGGGCGGCGTGCTGTCCGGCTCCACCACGCTGCTGCTGGGCGCGCCCGGCACGGGCAAGACGCTCCTGGGGCTGCACTTCCTCCTCGAGGGCGCGCGCGCGGGCCAGCCGGGCGTCTACTTCGGCTTCTTCGAGACGCCGCCCCGCCTCATCGAGAAGGCCGAGGGCACCGGCATGGGGGACCTCAAGAAGTACGTGGACGAGGGCCTCATTGAAATCCAGTGGCAGCCGCCGCTGGAGCACAACATGGACTCGCTGGCGGAGCGGCTGCTGGAGCGCATCGAGGAGCGCAAGGTGGACCGGCTGCGCTTGTTCATCGACGGCGTGGCAGGCTTCCGCTCCGCGGCGGTGTACCCGGACCGCCTGGGGCGCTTCTTCTCCGCGCTCACGCACCAACTGCGGATGATGGACGTCACCACGCTGTACTCGGATGAGACGCCCCTGTTCAGCCCCGGCGTGGAAATGCCCCAGCCGGAGGCCGCGTCCACCGTGGAGAACGTCATCCTGGTGCGCTACGTGGAGCTGCGCTCGCAGCTCTACCGGCTGCTCTCCATCATGAAGATGCGGGAGAGCGCCTACGACAGCGGCATCCGCGAGTTCTCCATCAGCGAACAGGGCATCGAGGTCGCGGGCACCTTCGAGAGCGCGGAGAGCATCCTCACCGGCCACGCTCGCCTGACTGGCGGCGAGAGCTCCCGCTCCGACCGCGTGAAGGCCCCCCTGGGCCCGAAGAAGAAGAAGCAGGCCCGCAAGGCGCCCGCGAAGAAGAAGCCGGCCTCGAAGAAGGCTCCGGCGGGCACGTCCCGGCGGAGGCGTTCATGAAGACCGTGCTCGTCGTGGACGACGAACAGGACATCGCCGAAGCCATCCAGGCCATCCTGGAGGAGGAACAGCTGCGCGTCGTCGTCTGCGGCAACGGCCGCGAGGCGCTGGCCAAACTCAAGGAGGAGAAGCCCGACCTGGCCATCATCGACGTGATGATGCCGGTGATGAATGGCTACGAGACCATCGACGCCATCCGCAAGGACGGCACCCACCACTTCCCCATCCTCGTCATGAGCGCCATCCAGCCGCCCAAGGCCAAGATGGAGGAACAACAGTGGGCCGGCTTCCTCAAGAAGCCGTTCTCCCTGCGAGACCTGGTGGACACCGTGGAGCGGCTGACGTCGTCGTAGGTGTCACTCTCACGATTTCAGCTCAAAGCACCCGCGGCGGGCAGGCAGCCGTCGCGGGTGCTTCCGGTTGAAATCGAAAAATCGCGCGCGCACAGTGGGTCCACCTGACGCGACGCATCCATGCCCACTGAAGTCGAGCCGACACCCTCCCGCGAGCCGGGCCTGTTCCGCCTCACCTGGCCCATCTTCTTCGAAATCTTCCTCTTCATGCTGATGGGCACGGCGGACACGCTGATGCTCAGCGGTGTGTCGGACGCCGCCGTGTCCGCGGTGGGCGTCGTCAATCAGTACGTCTTCATCTGCATCCTGGTGATGGAGGTGGTGAGCCACGGCGCGTCCATCGTCGTGTCGCAATATCTCGGTGCGAAGCGAAACGTGGAGGCGGCGCGCATCGCGGCGCAGGCCATCACGATGAACTTCCTGCTGGGCCTGGCGGTGAGCGGCGGGCTGCTGTTGTCCGCGGACTCCATCCTGGGACGGATGAACCTGGAGCCCCAGACGCAGGCGTACGCGAGCACCTACTGGCACATCGCGGGCGGCTTCCTCTTCCTCCAGGCGCTCATCAACGTCTTCTCCAGCCTCATCCGCACGTACGGCTTCACGCGGCAGTCCATGTACGTGGCCATGGGCATGAACGTGGTGCACGTGGTGGGCAACTGGGTGCTCATCTTCGGGCACTTCGGCATGCCGGCGCACGGCGTGGCGGGCGCGGCCATGTCCACCGTCTTCAGCCGCGCGATGGCGGTGGGCGTCTTCGCGTGGATGCTCTGGCGGGTGATGGACGTGAAGATGCAGCCCACGAACTTCGTGGCGCTGACGCGCGAGTACGTGCGGAAGATTCTCCGCGTGGGCGTGCCGTCCGCGGTGGAGCAGATGACGTACCACGCGTGCCAGACGGTGTTCCTGTACTACGTGACGTACCTGGGCCCGGTGGCGCTGGCGTCGCGGCAGTACGCCAACGCCATGTCCCAGTACGTGTTCCTGTGCAGCCTGGCCATCGGCATGGGCACGTCCATCATCGTGGGCCGGCTGGTGGGCGCGAAGCGCTCGCAGGACGCGTACGCGCGCGTGCTCAAGAGCCTCAAGTGGAGCATCGGCATCACGGTGGCGGTGGACGTCACGGCCATCCTCTTCCGCGAGCCGCTCATCCGCCTCTTCACGCACGACGGCGACATCCTGCGACTGACGTCACAGGTGTTGGTGCTGAGCCTGCTTTTGGAGACGGGCCGCTCGTTCAACCTGGTGCTGGTGAACGCGCTGCGCGCCGCGGGCGACGCCACCTTCCCGGTCATCATGGCGATGATCTCCATGGTCTGTATGAGCCTGCCCCTGGGCTACTACCTGGTGTTCCACCTGCAGCTGGGGCTCGCGGGCGTGTGGCTGGCGGTGGCCGCGGATGAATGGACGCGCGGCCTGGCCATGTGGCTGCGCTGGCGAAGCCGCGCGTGGGAGCGCCAGTCGCTGGTGTCTCCGGCGGAGGCGCCGGTGGTGATGGCGCACTGAGGAGGGCTTGAACGCGCGCCCGCCCTGCACGCCTGTACGGGGCAGCCGGGCGCGCTCATTCTCCGGCCCCTTCTCCTGGACGCGGCGCATCCCACTATTGGTGGGCCTCATTACGGACCCACCCAGGAGAAGCCCATGCTCGCAGTCGTCTACAAGGCCAACAGCCAGGTGAAGGTGGAGGAGGTGGAGGATCCGAAGATGGAGTCCCCCACCGACTGCATCATCCGCGTCACCTCCGCCGGCATCTGTGGCAGTGACCTGCACATGTACGAAGGTCGCACCGCGTCCAAGGCCGGACAGGTGTTCGGCCACGAGAACATGGGCGTCGTGGAGCAGGTGGGCCCTGGCGTGACGAGCATCAAGAAGGGCGACCGCGTGGTGCTGCCCTTCAACATCGCCTGCGGCACCTGCTTCGACTGCGTGCGCGGCCGCACCGAGGCGTGCCTCGTCGCCAATCCGGAAGCGCCGCACGCGGGCTACGGCTACGCGGGCATGGGCCCGTACCGCGGCGGACAGGCGGAGCTGCTCCGGGTGCCCTGGGCCGACTACAACTGCCTGAAGATCCCCGGGAAGCCGGGCGATGACCTGGAGGACGACTTCCTGCTGCTGTCGGACGTGTTCCCGACCGCGTACCACGGCACCGAGCTGGCGAACGTGCGGCCGGGCGCCACCGTGGCCGTCTTCGGCGCGGGGCCTGTGGGCCTGCTCGCCGGCTACTGCGCGCTCTTGCGCGGCGCCTCGGAGGTCTACGTGGTGGACAGCGTCCCGGAGCGCCTGGCCAAGGTGAAGGAGATGGGCGCCATCCCCATCGACTTCACGAAGGGCGACCCGGTGAAGCAGATCATGGACCTGCGCCGCGGCAACCCGCTCATCATGGGCGCGCTGCGCTCCGGTGAGGAGAAGGCCATGGGCGTGATGTGCGGCATCGACGCCGTGGGCTACCAGTCGCGCGACATCAAGGGCGCGGACGCGCACGGCGGCCGGGAGAAGCCCACCCAGGTGCTGGAGCAGCTGGTGGAGCTGGTGAACCCCACGGGCTCCATTGGCGTCGTGGGCGTCTACATCGCCCCGGACCCCGGCGCATCGGACGAGAACGCCAAGCAGGGCATCTACCCGCTGCCCTGGGCCAAGGTGTTCGACAAGGGCATCACCGTGGGCACCGGCCAGACGCCGGTGAAGCGCTACAACTACTTCCTGCGCGACCTCATCATCGCGGGCCGCGCCAGGCCGAGCATGATCGTCAGCCACCGCCTGCCGCTCCAGGACGCGCCGGATGCGTACAAGAAGTTCGACGCACGCAAGGACGGCTACACCAAGGTCATCCTCAAGCCCCAGCTTGGCCCCAAGGCTCGCGCTTAGGGGTCCCCTGTCCCCAGGTCCAAGGCCCGGGGTGCACACGCCCCGGGCCCGGCGGTATATGATCTGATGGTGGTTGCCCTGGACAAACCCTCGACCGTGCTGGTGGTCGAAAGCTACGACGACCTGCGCGAGGCCCTGGTGGCCCTCCTCGTCTTGGAGGGCTACACGGTGCTGTCCGTGGCCACGGCCACGCAGGCGTTCGAGGTGTTGTCCCAGCACCCGGACATGCCCTCGCTGGTGCTGCTCAGCCTGATGCTGCGCAACCCGGAGGACCAGCGCTTCCTCGTCCGGCTGCGGAACCTGGACCTGACGTCGCGGCTGCCGGTGCTGGCGCTCACCGCGGATCCGGACCTCCAGGCGGCCCCGTCCGGGACGGTGGGCCTCTTGGGCAAGCCGGTGCGCACGGAGGTGCTCCTGGCCGCCGTGGACCGCTACCGGACCCGGCACTGAAGGCCCTCGTCAGGGGCGGATGTAGGCAGGAAAAGGCCGCAACCGCGGGCGGCAAGGGTCGATAATCCATCAACGTCCACCGTCTCGGTGGTTCGAGGGGGAGACCCGACATGTCCAGAATCGGTGAGTCGATTGGCGGCGCCATCGCGGCGCGAGTGCAGCAGGCGCTGACCCCGCAGGTCCGCCCCACCCCGCCG